>JAYGCG010000057.1:0-4049 GCA_046583455.1 Dehalococcoidia bacterium
CTCCGGGACTGTCTGGCCGCGATCGATGTACTTGGCGAGGCTCTCCTGGATGGGGAACGTGTCCGTTCCCGAGTTGATGAACAGGTAGTCGACATCGTTCGCTAGCATCGATTCCACGAACAGATCGGCGCCCTGGTCGACCGCGGTCGTGGCGTCAGCGCCGCTTCCGTACTGCTTTGTCTGTGTCATCAAGAGCCTCCGTGATAGCTGCCTGCAACCAGTCCCGTTGGCGGCATGATAGCGCCGATTCAGGAATGGCGCGCCTGCGCCCGTGTCCATACAGGAACAGGGGCTGGAGTGGAATCATCTGGTGTTCGGAGGAGCGGAGCCGGGTGTTTAGATCCGGTTTGCTGACAGCGCTGCCAGCAACTGAACGATCGCCGTCGTAGCGGATCTCTGAATCACCCACTGCGGATTCCGGCGCGGGAAACGGCCCTGTGCCACGTGCGTCCCGGAGTCAGACACCATGCCGATGTAGACGTTGCCATCGTCCGGGTTCACCGGTGTTACCGACACGCCTACATCCGCCGAGAGGGTTTCACGTGCCAGTTGCGCCAGGGTCAGTGCGCCGTCGGAATCGATGGACGCAGGCTCATGTCCGGCGTGGACCGGCCCGGAACCGGGCACGAGCGCTCCCCTGAAGAAAGCTTCTCGTTCCGGGAGTACATGGAGCATAGAAGCGAGAGCCCCTGAGCTTGCGCCCTCAACCACCGCCAGGGTCTGTTTGCGTTCGATCAGGATCGATGCTGCGCGGCCCGCCGGGGTGTCGTCGTCGGTTCCCCAGATCGAATCTCCGATGCGCCGGCGTATCTCGGCCTCGACCGGTGATATAACCCTTTCGGCGGCTTCCTGATCCGGCCCGCGACCGATCATCCTGAGGTGGATACCTTCAGTGTGTGCGTATATTCCGAGGTACGGGTTCTCCTGCCCAAACAGATCGGACAGGATCTCGTCGATGCCGCCCTCAGATAGCCCGTGGGTTTTGAGGGTGCGCGTTGCCGTTACGCCACTCCCGGAGATCTCACCGAATCTGGGTCCGACTGTGGCTTCCCAGACCTCTTTTAGCTCCCGTGGCGGGCCGGGCATGATGACGATGTGCTTGCCGTCCTTCTCCACCCACCAGCCGGGCGCCGTGCCGTTCGGGTTGGGGATGCTGGTGGCGGAGGGGATCAGCGTGGCCTGCTTGATGTTGGTGGGCGGCATCTCCATGCCACGCCGCGCGAACACGTCTTCGAGCCAGGCCAGGATGTCGGGGTCCACCTTCATCTCTTCGCCAACAGCATTGGACACGGCTTCGCGCGTCAGGTCGTCAGACGTCGGGCCGAGCCCCCCGGTCGATATCACGATGTCAGACCGTTCCAGACCACGCTTGAACGCATCGGAAAGGTGATCGATGTTGTCGCCGATGTGCGACATCCAACGGACGGTTATGCCGGTGCCTGAGAGTTGCTGGGCGATGTACGACGAGTTCGTGTCGACGATCTCGCCCATTAGCAACTCGTGGCCTACAGCCAGGATCTCGGCATTCATTCCGCGTTCCTCCGCTTTACCCCGTCGTCATCCGTTCTGGGTGCAGGGCATAAAATCTTGAACTGGAAATATCTGGGCGCGCCCGGTCACGACATCGCCAACCTACATAAGATTGGTCAATAAGATACGTGAGACGGGAGCTGAATGCGCTGGTTTACGGACGATCCGAAAACACGTAGCGGGCTTGGAACTAAATCCGGAGACTAACCGGCCGGTGCTGGTTCGACGGACTCTTGCGCCGCCAACGTCGTCGGGAGGTCAAAGAAGTCCCGTATCGTCTGGCCCCATTCGGCGTCTATCACGACTACGTCCGGCTGCTCGTTGGCGAGTGCGTACATCCCTTTGCCGTCTTCCGTCAGATCGCCGAGTGTGATCGATATCTGGTTCGCCTGCCGCAACCCCGGCTGGATTTCCACTTCAAACCGAACCGTGGCGTACGGGGATTCGTCGGTTATTCCGTATTCAGCCTGTACTTCGTCGGTTGTAATGCCGACTTCTTTGACCCCTATAAATTGAGGATCGGCCAAGATATTCAGCTGGTCCACGATGACAGACTTCTCGATGTCCTGGTCGCCATCGCAGACCGCATCGCCTTTCAGGGGCAGGTTGCAGACGTGCCAGATGTCCGTATCTATATTTAGCGCGAGCGCCCCGACAACCTCGTTTTCGATGAGGAACACGACCTCGGTCACGTCGGGGACGTTCAGTTCGTAACGCCATTGCGGGATCGGCGGGTCTGCGATCAAACCGTTCAGAACCTCGCCCCATGCCGAGCTGACCAGAACGAGTTGTGGAAACCCCTCGATCTGAGCGTAGTTACCGGATCGGTCAGGGGTTTCATCCCCGAGGAACAGACGGACGAATGATCCGTCTTTAAGTCCGATGGTGACACTGGACTTCGGCGTCTCAAGTCCATAGAGGCTCGGGTTCCCAAAAGACGACTCCAGTTCTCTTTGTGATCGCGGTCCGCCCAGGAGTGTAGTGATACCGTTCCAGCGCTGGCGGTCGACGGGCATCGTCTCGTCACCGGCGAAGATCCAGTAGTTATTCTCCTGATCCAGCTCAAACGCCATCACACCCGTCGGGGAGTCGATATCCAGCCTGACAATATCGGTCTCTGGAATGGTGTAGAAGAACGGCGGTCCACCGGATACGCGCTTGATGCTTTGATCCGTGACGATGAACGTCACGACGATCGAAGAGAGCGAGACCAGTATCAGCAGGACGAGTTGTAGTCGCAGGTTCAAGGTTTAGCGCCTCCGCCACCAGGACCAGACGCCGATGGCGCTGATCAGCGATGGCATCAACAGCCAGCCAGACCATCTCACGAAGTCACGCTCAGCCCTGGTCAGCACCAGCTCTCTAAATACCTTGGTCTTCGAGCGGATGGAGATGAGTTCAAAGTCACGAACCGCCCAGTTGACGGCGTTGGCGAGGAAGTCGCCGTTCTTGGCGGACGAGAAGTAGCGGTCGCTCGCGAAGTCGGTATCGCCGATCACTACGATGTTCGTCCGGACCAACTCTCCATCAACGATCTGGGGAGTGAAGCCGATTGGCGCCAGCGCTTCGACGGCGACGGCTACCGGAAAGGGACCCGGCCTGTCATCGTCGATATCGAACGAGTCCGTATCGCCGAGCTCTTCCCAGCTGTTCAGCGTGGTAGTGGCGAGGCCGGTCAGAATCAGGTGTGGCTCCCCGGTGGCGGTTCGTGGGATGGCGTCCTCGGTGATGGTCCTGCCGATGAAGGTCGCGCCCGGCATGTAAATAACGTCGATCGGTTGGGTGATCGGGTGCGGTGGGTCGAACTGGCGGTTTGAACGGGTGATCTGCAGGAAGTTGGCTTCCGGCGCGACAAAGCTTGTCGCGTCTACCAGGTGCCCTTTTCCGATGGCGATCCCGTACTCGCCCAAAAGATCTCCGTATGACGGATCAGGATCGGGCTCAAACAGGAAGATCACGCTTCCACCCTTCAGCATGTACTGCCGAAGAATGTCCGCCTCGTCACGGAACTCCCCCGATGCGCTCACGAGTTCACTTTTTGGATCGGCGAATATCAGTGCCGCAGGGAAGTCATCTCTGTTGTTGCTGAAGATCTGTGGGAGCAGGTCGATCAACGTCGCTGACGAGACGCGGTAGTTGTCCCTGATCAATGACAACGCGGCCTCGACGTAACCCTCGTCGCCTCCCTGCGTGGATGTGATGTCCCGTTCCCCGTGGCCGGAGATGAAGAACACCTGTTTCTGGCGGATCTGGTTCACCACAAGCATCGCTGTCGTGATTCCCTGTTCGTCAAAAATGTCCGGGCCGGTCCTTGGATTGCCCCCGACGACGATATCGGTACGCCTTGATTTGGTGGCTTCGATCACGATTGCCGGCGTCTGGGAGACGCCGAAGTCGGCGGCGACGTTTGGCTGAAGAACCGGGTCGATCAGGCGGAAGTCAAAGTCGTCAGCGGCGCGTCGTGAAAACTCAGATAGGAGATCCTGTGTGTCACGCCACGCGGCCGCGCCCTCCGCGGT
>JAYGCG010000097.1:0-14827 GCA_046583455.1 Dehalococcoidia bacterium
CGTGACCAGCGAGCCGAGGTTCATTAATATCGAGCCATCGCCGTCAAAAATGACGACGTTTTTCTCAGGCTGAGCCAGTGCCACGCCAAGACCGACAGATGACGCTTTGCTCATCGAGCCAACCGGCAGGTAAAGATCGTCCGGCTCAGACACGTCCGCAAACGCCATGATCGAAGTCTCCGCCAGGAGCACTATGGCGTCGGGGTCCTCACTCTTCACGGCCCGCATTGCGTCTCGCATCTCGATCACGACGACCTGTCCTCTTTCTTTGCTGACAATCTCTCGATGGCGTAACTGGTCCGAGTTCCGGCGTAAGGCTAACCCGTCGCCGGATTCTAAGCGCGCTAAGTGTGCATCGGATCCCGGCGCGCGTCTCCCTCGTCCAGATACTGTGTATTCCCGACACGGGATGTCCGCACCATCTGGTGATACTCGATCTTGAACACCGTGCGACGCATCGTGTGGTGTTCCACGCCTACCTCAACTTCGTGCTGTTCAGGCCCGCCCTCAAGCGCCTCTGTAAGCACACGGCCGTCCATGTGTTCGGCACCCGGCAATCCCAGCAACTCGAGGACCGTCGGAGCGAGGTCCACGTTTCCGGATGGGATCTCATTCAGTAGCCCGGATTTGAAACGGGGACCGCTCGCGATCATCGTGTTTCGCAACTCATGCGGGCTCATCGAGCCGTGCTGACCCGCTCCGGGAGCACCGCCGGAGGAAAAGGCGTGGCCGGGAACACCCTGCTCGTTCTCGTCATGATTCCACGCGAACGACATCGCCAGATCCGGTGCCCGCTCACCATCCCCGCCGGCCAGGTCGATGGGCAGCGTCCCTGCGATATTTCCTGCCGCCTCGGACGAAAGAAGCGCTCCACACCAGGGCTGGATCATGAGCCACCGGGCGAGACGTTCGGCCGTATTTGGATCGGACGGGTTCGTGTAAAAAATCACCGAACCGCCGTTGGCTGCAACGACCACTCCGTTATCTCCTGACGCCGGGAATCCAGCGTCCCGGACCATCGCCTCAACCGGAATTACCTCCGTGATTGTTGAGTAGCCGTGGTCCGAGAGAACGATAACGTCGGTCTCTCCAAGTCGCCCGTTTTCGTCCAGCCAGTCCAGAATCCGCCCGAACTCCGTATCGACCATCGACAGTGCCTGTTTGCTGAGATCAGAGTTGACTCCATCACGGTGCTGCGACTTGTCCGGCTCCGAGGACCATAAGAGCGTCACGTCAGGCTGGCGCTCGGACATCACGTAGTCGGTGACAATCCGGCCCGCATGTTGCACCCGGGCCTCGTTCGGATAGGCCTCGTCCGGCCATTCGCCAAATTGTTTGATTATCTCCGGATGCAGATCGTACGGGAGGCAGAACTCGGGATGGATCGTCGCTCCGTTGGAGTGCTCGGGGTGCGGGTTGTGCACGAATGCGTTGCCCGAGGTCCCGACGCCCACGGCGACGTACTGTCGTCCGTGATGGGACAGGATTTCGGACAGCGGCGGCGATAGCAGCACACGTCCGCCGGTGTGTTCGGCCAGTCGCTTGAGACCGGGTTCCAGAACTGGGAACAGTTCGCCCGGGTCCAGCTCTCGCATCACCATTGTGTTGGCGGCGAGGCCGTGGCCGCCGGGGTAGCGGCCCGTAACCATGCTCGCCGCGTTGATACGAGTGACTGTTGGAAATACAGGATGGTGCTTCTGGAACTGGACGCCCGATTCCGCAAATGCAGACAACCTTGGCATGAGTTCCGGGATGACCTGGGACGGCTGCAGGCCGTCAAACACCATGATGAATATCTGAGTCACTGGTCCTCGCTGTCTTGACTAGTACCCGAGTTCGTGGAGCCGTTCGTCGTTTATCCCGAAATGGTGCGCTATCTCGTGAACCACAGTGACCTGAACTTGATAGATCAGGTCTTCCTCGTTTTCGGAGATCCCTTCCAGCGGCCGCTGGAAGATGGTGATCTTGTCCGGGAGCACCATGCCGTAGCTTTGCCGATCGGTCAACGCCACTCCCTCGTATAAGCCCAAAAGAGTGTCCCGCGGCGAGAGGTGGTGGTATCGGCGCTGTTCTTCCGTAGGCCAGTCCGCCGCGACTATACCGACGTTATCCAGTCGGTCTAGAAACTCGTCCGGCAGACCTTCGATTGCCTGGGCTACGAGCGCTTCAAACGTCTCTTGAGGGATCGCACGCATCTTATTTAGGGGCCTGCAAACTCAGCGCGTTGCGCCAGCTGTTTTTCGGGCTTTTTTCATCAGGTTCACATTCTTTTTGTCCGGACCGCCTTTTTCAAACCCCGGGACCTCCAGATACATTGGAACGTTGGCAAACGCCGTGCGTGACATCATCAGCTCGAATCCGTCTGTACCGATCTCGCCCTCACCGATGTTGTCGTGCCTGTCTACAGCAGATCCGAGCGGCCGCATCGAGTCGTTGGCGTGGATGGCGCTGAGCCGATCCAGCCCGATCTCTTTGTCAAACTCCGCCAGCATCTCGTCAAACTTCTCGGCGTCATTCAGCTCGTACCCGGCGGCCCATGCGTGCTGCGTGTCCAGGCAGACGTGAAGTCGCTCACTGCCGACAGCCTTGATGATCGCCCCCAGTTCGGAGAACTTTGAGCCGATGTGATCACCGGCGCCGGCGCTGTTTTCCAGCATCAACAGGGCGTCCCCGGGAGCGGCGTCGAGGACTTTCTTCACGCCCTCGACGAACTGGTCCAGGACGGCCTCAAATCCAACACCGCGATGGCTGGCCGGATGAAAGATGACGCCCAGGGCGGCGCAGCGTTCGGCGGTCTGAAGGTGGTTTGTCAGGGACTCAATGCTGCGCTCCACAAGCGCCTCGTCCTGGGATCCCAACGCACACAGGTAGATGCCATGGAACACGGTCGGCCCCATGCCGGCTTCTTCAGACTCCTCTTTGAATTTTTCTACCAGCGCGTCCTCCGGCGGCTTGAATCTCCACGCTCGAGGTGAGGAAACGAATATCTGCATTGCTTCGGCGCCTATGTCCACAGCGCGGCCAACTGCCTTCGGGAGTCCTCCTGCCGCGGACACGTGAGCGCCGATGTGCATATTCGTTCCCTCCCGGCCCGAACCACGCCGAGGTCGGCGTTGTACGGGGCATGTATGTCGCGATTCACGAAGTCTGGCCATTATGCCGCTGCGGCATCGGTATGTGGCCGGTTAATACAGGGGATTGTCTGCCGGTTTATGTGAAGAGCATGAATTAAGTCCAGGATGACAGGCTTTTCTGCCCCCTCTCCCAGCGGGAAAGGCCTACATGCATCAAAGGTGAGGGAATCCCAACTTTTGCCATCAAACGTCCAGGCTGATTGTTTTGCTACAGATCGTCCAGTCCCGAACGGCCTGCCCGCACGGGGAGGCTCGCGGTGAAAGTACCTCAACGACGTTCGGGACGACGTGAAGAGGGTTACACACGGGCTCGCCCCACCGTCGGATCCTGAATCAATTTCAGGACGACAGTTTGCGGTCCCATCGCGCGAGCTTCGATTCCGAGTGACGATTATCGCCACCGAAGCCGAACCGCGAGTAACTGCTAGTTCGCCTCGACCGGCCGGCGGCGGCCGAGGAGGCCGCGTTCTTCCCAGAAGACCAGTACCTGCGCAGCGATGAAGATCGAGCTGTAAGTCCCGATCACCACGCCGGCGAGCAGGACCAGCAAGAAGTCACGCAGCGTCTCGCCACCGAACAGCAGCATGGATACGATCACGACCGCGGTAGTGAAACTGGTGCCGAGTGACCGCATGATCGATTCGTTGAGCGACTGATTAACAATCGCCCTGAACGATCGGCCGGTGCCGAGTTTGACGTTCTCACGAATACGGTCAAACACCACGATAGTGTCGTTCACGGAGTAACCGATCACGGTCAGCGTTCCGACGATGAATGATGCGTTGACCTCTGCGCCGATCACCTCGCCAAGAATGACGAACAACCCCAGGGTCAAAATGACGTCGTGTGCCAGAGCAATCACGGCAGCCAGTCCGTAGCGGTACGCCGCAGCAACCGACCGGAACGCCCAGAACAGGAACAGGATGATGAAGATCGACGCCACCACGATCGCCTGGATCGAGTTGGAGACGGTATCGTCTGCGACGCTTTTGCCGACGGTCGTAACTTCCGGACGAATTTCACTCGCAGTCTGGTCCGGGTAGGCACGGTTCAACGCCGCCAGAATTGCGTTCTGGGCCGCCTCATTCTGGACTTCCGTCCTGATGAAGAAACTGCCGTCGCCGGTGCTCTGAATGAGAGCGTCGCCGAATCCGGCCTCGGCGAATATAGATCGGACGTCGTCTGTACGCACGTCTGGGTCGTTAATTTGAAGAGTGGTCGAAGTTCCACCTGTGAAGTCAATTCCTTCGTTCAGGCCGGGACCAACCGTTAACAACAGCGCCGACGCGATCACCAGGATGGCGGACAGGCCAGCGAACCAGGCTCGTTTTCCAATGAAATCGATCATCGTTCTACTCCCCTGAGCCGATCGCTCGTTCAACGCCGATCGAACCTACAGGCACGAACGAATCGATGCGCTGGCCCAGGGACGTGCCAGCGATTGATCGCATGATCACACGGCTTGCAAAGAACGCCGTGAACATCGATACGACAACACCGATTCCCAGCGTGAGCGCAAATCCCTGGATCAGGCTGGTACCGAGTCTGTCTCCGAACCAGAACAGGACTACGCAGGTGATTATCGTGGATATGTTTCCGTCTCTGATCGACGGCCACGCACGGTCGAATCCGGTCGTGATCGAGGCCAGTAGCGGACGGCCCATACGGAGTTCTTCTTTGGTGCGCTCGGCGATCAGGATATTGGCGTCAACCGCCAGGCCGATCGACAAGATCAACGCCGCCACCCCGGAGAGTGTGAGCGTGACCGGCATCATCTTGAACAACGCCAGAAGGACAACTGCGTAGAGGATCAAAGCCAGAGCGGCAACGACGCCCGGGATCTTGTAGTAGAGCACCATGAAGACGAGGACGAGTCCCAGGCCAATGATGCCGGCAATCACGCTCTTCCTGAGCGAGTCTGAACCAAGCGAGGCGTCCACGTTACGTTCCTGGATCAGTTCAAGGTTTACCGGGAGTGAACCCGACCGGAGCTGAATGGAAACCGTGCGTGCGCGTTCAGCGGTGAAGTTGCCAAATATGAAAGCGCTTCCATTACAGATCGCCGTCGATGCGGCGGGAGCCACAAGTTCTTCGCCGTCAAGGTAAATGGCGAGAACGTCCTGGTTGGTAGCCCGGGAAATCCTCCCGGTTACGTCACAGAACTCGTCCGAACCGTGGTCGTTGAAGCTGATGTTGACGACCGGGCCGACCACTCCGGGCTGCGTGCCGGCAAAAGCATCCGTCAGGTCGGAACCCTGGATGTCGATGTCCAGCTCGCCGCCTCCGTAAGGCGGGTTCCAGTAGGTCTCATCTACACAACGAACCGTAAGCCACTCATCTGGTGACATACCGTCCGGTGGCCATTCATCGCCGATGTTCGGGGGCGTCAGGCTGCCGCACTTGCGTTCCCTGAAATCGAGCTGCGCAGTCTGGCCGATCAAATGCTTGGCTTCCTGCACACCGCCCCCGACCGCCCATAGTTCAATCGTACCGGCGGTGACGAACACCTCAAGTGGGCTCAACTCATCCAGGGCCTCACGCACTTCTTCGGTGAGCGTCGGGATAGAGTCACCGTTTTCGTCGAACTCCTGTGCGCGAACTCCGACGAGTTCGATGGACCAGAAGTTATTGATCGCTTCGCCCGCCGTGTCGTTGAACGTCTCTACGAGGACATCGGCAAGTCCGATACCGGCAAGCGCTTCCTCGATCTGTTCGAGGGTGATCTCTGGAACGATCGATACGGGGCCAACGTCGACGGGCGCATCATCGTCGGTGTCGTCTTCTGCGAGGACGGGCGCCGGTGCGTCCGTCTGCACAGGCGTGACATCGCCTGAGTCGGTTCCGTCAGCGGACGGCGTTGCGGCGGGCTGTGGAACGGGCGTCGCAGTGACGCCGTCATCCGATGATCCCGCACCTGCGGAATCGTCGGCCGGCTCGGCCGCTACCGGAATCTCGCCGGTTTCGGGGTCGATGGCGGCGAATGAAATAACGGCGGTCACCGGGAAATTGTTTTCTACGTCCCGCCTGATAACGTCGGCCTCAGATTCGGTGATGACGGTTCCATCGGTAGCGCGGAGTGCCGGACGCAGTTCATCCATCTTCGCGATCAACTGATTGTCATCGATGCTGACATTTGTCTCGGGGTGCCCGATAGCGTCAGACCGGAAAAATGCCTCAAGTTCTTCAGCGGCAACCGTGTTGCCGTCAAAGTCGACGGCGATCGTTGCGCCGCTCAGTCCCGGTAACTGAACCAGGATGCGGTCAGCCGGGTTACCGAGCAACTGGATAGTTGGCTCGGCAAGACCGAAGGAGCTGACACGCTTCTCCAGGATCTTGCGCACGCCCTCAAGGTCTTCTGCGTCTGCCGGAGAGCCATCATCCTTGGTCGCCTTGTAGACAAGGTGGGACCCGCCCTTCAGATCAAGGCCAAGGGATAATCCGAGAATGTTCTCTGCGTCCCCGCGATCCAGATCCCATATCGGCGTGTTTATCTCCACCCTCGGCACTGCGAGGGCGGCCACGCTCAGGGCAAACAGGATCGCGAGTAGAACCAGTCCTCTTCGGGGTCTTCTCACTCAGGGTCTCCCGCGACGCGATGCTGCCCGCCCAAGAAGGCGGGCAAGCAGTTCATAGGCTTCTGCTTTTGTGCGGACAACGCCCGAAGACTCAGCGTCTCGTAGCGCGCCCAGCAACCGACCGATCTCCGGTCCCGGTTGCAAACCGTAATGTTCCTGAACCTGGTGTCCATCGACCAGCAGGTCCTTTGTGTATCGCTCCGGTTCTGGCTTAAGGCCGCGAGAGAGTATATCACTGAGCAGTTCCAAAAATCGCTGAAATTCAGAGTCATTTAGGCGTGGTCCACGTACCGCCAGGTAATCACACAGATTAAGCAGTACGGTATCTACCGCCACAGGTGAAACGTCGCGAAAGAACCGATAGATTGCTCTGTCGGACGGCGGATCGTGATTTGCGCTCATCTCGCCCGGCCTCATGTGCTTCTCAATCATCAGGGAAGCATGGGCGATCGTGTGCCTGCTGCAGCGGAATCTCGTAAGCAGGTCTGACACCATCCGGGAGCCAAGTTCATCGTGAGTGAGGAACCGAATGCGGCCGTTCGGGCGATCTGGCGTCGGGGGATCGACCGACTTTGTCTCGGGTTTGCCGATGTCGTGGAGCATCGCAACGATCTTGAGTAGCGTCCCGCGCGTCTGACCGTTTCCGACGATCTCCAGCAAGTAGTCATCAAATTGAGGACCCCAGGGCAGGTCTTTTAACAGCGGGTCCGAAGAGCGTATTGCCGGATCTACCAGCCGGGTAGCGAACCCCAGCGCATGTAACTGGTGCTCCATCACTGAGTAGTAGTGCTCACGCGGCTGCTCAAAATCACGCCCAAGCGTCAATTCTGGAAGGAGCAGGTCCAGCAGCTCAAGACGATCCAACTCACGAATACCGAATTCTGGCCGATGGCTGGCCATCATCGCGAAGAATTCATCCCTGACACGCTCCGGGCTGGCGTTGCCAAGCAGATGTCCGTTGTGCCGGATGATGGCGGCGGTATCCACCTCTATCTCAAACTCGAGTTGTGTCGCGAAACGAACCGCCCTGAACATCCGAACAGGATCGTTGAGCAGATTCCCGGGGCTTGTTTCTCTAATCACGCGCTGGCGGAGATCCGCCATCCCGCCGTGAGGATCTATGATCGCATCCTCGATGTCGGCGTTGGCGTCACGCGCCAGCCACTCGTCCAGCAGCACGGCCATTGCGTTGATAGCGAAATCCCGGCGTGCGAGATCGGACTCGACATCGCCCTCGAACGCAGCCAGGTCCAGCCAATTGCGTTCGTCAGAGTGGTCGATGAGGCGGACAAAACCGCGCTCTTCGTCGATCACCACGGCTCTGGCGTCGGTCTCGTCTGCGAGCACGTCCACCAGCTCGATCACCGCGGAAGTTAGTAAAAGGTCGATGTCCCCGGGGCCCGCGCCGGGACGCTCCGGGAGTGAAAGAATCCGATCTCTCACCGCACCGCCAACCACATATGCGGTGATATCGCGGGTGGACATAAATTCAGCGGCGCGGGTCAGAAGGGCCTCAGGCCGTGACATACGGCCGACTACCCACCGGAAAGTCTTTCGAGATCTTTTTCCGTGGCCTCCACGATCTTCTCGTCCTTGATCTCTGCGACCCCGTCCTCCATGTGTCCGGCAACCAACACCCGCTTCTCGCCCCGGCTTTTCATCAAGCCCTCGTCTTCGACCTCCACCTCGAAGTCGTGCTGATGTTCGGACTCCTCCACTTCACTGAGATCGACCAGGTCTTCGTGGCTCTTGAGATGATCCAGATAGAGAATGCCGTCCAGGTGATCGACCTCGTGTTCAAGTACCTGGGCGAAGACCTGGTCCGCGGTGAGCCTGAGTTTTGCGCCCCACTCACTGACGGCACGCGCCTTCACGCGCTCGGATCGCATGATGGTCCCCAGATACCCCGGCACGCTGAGACATCCTTCTTCAACCTCACGCTCGCCGTCGCGACGGGTGATCTCCGGATTGATCAGGATTCTAACGTCCTCTTCCTCCGGTAATTGGAGGACGATCAATCGCTTGAGTTCGCCAACCTGTGGCGCGGCAAGCCCTACCCCACCGGCCTCGTGCAACGTCGCTACCATGTTTTGCGCCAACTCGCGGATGGCGTCGTTGACCTCACGAATCTTGCGCGACTTCCTGCGCAGGATCGGGTCAGGAACGATTCTTATCTGAAGGATTGTCATTTTGCCTGGGTATTGCTCTCAAAGGACTGAACTGTGTACGAGTATAGATTCAGTTGCAAAGCCGCGAATCGAACCAACGGTCTTGATGGGCCTAAGACACAGAGGCGGGATCGACGTCGACGGTCCAATCACGGCCCAACTGGACACGATCTAAAATGCCTTCCGGGTGCGATCCCTTAAGGATGATGTGCCAGCGGGTCACACCTCGCATCCGGAACGGATAGCTGGGACTTGGACCAATCACCTCTGTCCCGGTATCACCGGATGCGATCCGCTCATCGTTCAGCGCAGCCGCCATCCGCTTCGCTTCCTCAAGCGCGCCCGAAGGATCGTAGTGCGAGTGTCCAAGCCGGATCAGTCGTGTGAAAGGTGGGTCCGCATGCTCGGCCCGCAAACCTATTTCCACTTCGTAAAACGCCTCAAAATCCTGAACGGCGGCGGCCTGTACGGCGTAGTGC
Source organism: Dehalococcoidia bacterium (assembly GCA_046583455.1). GTDB lineage: Bacteria > Chloroflexota > Dehalococcoidia > Lucifugimonadales > Lucifugimonadaceae. The sequence continues at coordinate 9,357 of JAYGCG010000097.1, forward strand.
TCGGGCTGAAATGTCTGGATGATGGCCGAACCGCCATCCGGCCCGCGACCTACACGTCCAGCGACTTGTGTCAGTACCTGAAAGGCACGCTCTCCGGCGCGGAAATCCGGGATAGAAAGACCGGTGTCCGCCGAGATCACGCCGACCAGCGTGACCTCCGGAATATCCAGCCCCTTGGCGACCATCTGGGTTCCAACCAGCACGCGTGATTCGCCCTTCATGAATCTGTCCAACACCTCCCCGTGCGCCCTCGCTGTGCGGGCAACGTCACGGTCCCAGCGCAACACTCCGACGCCCGGAAATTGGCGTTCGACCTCTGCCACCACCGCCTGCGTCCCGCTGCCCATCGGCCGCATATCCTCGGCTTTGCATGCCCGGCACTTCACGCTGGGCCGGACACGATATCCGCAGTAGTGACAGACGAGGCTATCAATGCCGTCCGGCATATCGGATCGGTGCATGGTCAGGGACGTATCGCAGCGTCGGCACGTGCGGACGGAGCCGCACTGGCGACACTGGACGTAAGCCGCCGTTCCTCGCCTGTTAAGGAACAGGATCACGCGGCCACCGGCATCGAGTGACTCCCCGATCGCTGCCAGGAGCGCCCTGCTGAACAGGCCCGCGTTGCCGGCCCTTAACTCCTCGCGCATATCGACAATTCTGACGCCGGCCTGTCCTGCACTGGTACGGGCAGGACCGCTGAAATTAGTCAGCATCCCCATCGATCCGTCCTCAATCCCCACGCGTGCGGGCAGGCGAAGAAGGTCGATCTCCTCGCGTTCTGCGCGCCTGAACGTCTCGATATCCGGGGTTGCACTGCCAAGTACCAGCACAGCGTCGTGCTCGGCACAAAATCGCTCGGCTACCGCCCGTGCGTGGTAGCGCGGCGCGGGGTCGTGCTGCTTGTAGGTCCATTCGTGCTCTTCGTCGATAACGACCAGTCCGAGATCCTTGATAGGCGCGAACACGGCGCTCCGTGATCCGAGGATGATCGGGTAGTCGCCCTTGGCGATACGCCACCATTGATCAAATCGCTCTCCCGGCTGGAGGCCTGAGTGGAGCAGCGCCACCTTCCCCGGGAATCGAGACGCAAAACGGGCAAGGGTTTGTGGAGTAAGTGCGATCTCGGGTACGAGAATCAGAACCGACCGGCCCAGTTCAAGGCACTTTGCGGCAGCCCGCAGGTACACCTCAGTCTTGCCGCTGCCGGTAACTCCATACAAAAGGAACTTACGGGTGGGGCCGGCCTCTTTTCGCGTGGTGCGGAGCGCAGAGGTGATGGCGCCGATCGCGCCCGCCTGAGCGGCCGTGGGGTCGAGCGGCATCGTGGTCTGGAACTGGTGCTCCCTCAGCGGGTCTCGCTGCACCTGCATCTCGTCAACCCGCAGCAGTCCGGCCTTCTTTGCCCAGTCAACGCGTGAGCGACCGAACTCCCTCGCGAGATCGGCCTGGGTCTCGGTGCCAGGCGAATCGATCACACGTCGAAGCAGCGACGCCCGCTCGATGCCGCGCGTCCCAGAAGCGTTATCCAGCTCTTCCGCCGCCCTTTCCACCACTTCCGGCTCCACCGCAAGCGCCAGAACACGAACGTATCTGGGCTTCTGCCGTTGATGCTCCCACTCGGACCTCGTAACGAGCAGTTTTCGTCGAATCAGCCTGTCCACCACGACGCCGCCGCCTCTTCCGAGTCGACGCGCCAGTGACGGCCTGCGCATCTCCCCTACGTCCTCAACCATCCGCAACGCACGGTCGTCTCGCGCTCCCAGGTCATCCGCCTTAGCTGCATCTGCGACTCGCCTGGCATCCACGCTTACCCATGTCCGAAGCCGGCTCGCGAAGCCCGGCGGGAGCATCTGGGAGGCCGCCAGAAACAGTCCCACCCGGTAGTAGGTGGACATCCAGGTCGCTACTTTGATCTGCCGCGAAGAGATAAGGTGGTCTTCATACGCGACGCGCTCAATGTCCCTGGTCTCTTCGATCTCGGGGAAATCCGTTAAGCCGAACACAATTCCCTGGACGACACGGGATCCGAACGGCACCCATACGAGATGGCCCGGCTGAACGTGCATCTCGTCCGGGACGCTGTAAGTAAAAGTCCGCGCTTGACCGCCGGCGCCGTCAACGGCAACCTGAGCGAAACCGGCAACATCGTTGCCCGAAGTTCTTTTTGAGCGCGCTTCCATCAGGCGAGGGTAAGCGAATTGACGGCACTCGTGTCAGCAGACAGTGTCACTCGCCGCTACTCCAGTAACGGGACGACGCTATCCAAATAGCCACCCGGCAGGGTTAGCGGCGTTCCTTGATCCGGGCGCGGCGGCCGGTGAGGCCACGGAGGTAGTAGGCCCGGGCGCGGCGGACCTTGCCCTTGCGTGTGACCTCAAGTGAGTCGAGAAGCGGAGAGCAGATGAGGAAGGTCCTCTCTACGCCAACGCCGTAGGAAACCCGTCGAACAGTGAATGTCGCTCCGGGGGCGGGTGTGTCGCCTTTGCGGTGTCGACCCTTGAGCACAATGCCCTCGAAAGCCTGAACACGTTGACGATCGCCTTCACGAATCATCACGTTCACACGAACGGTATCGCCGGTCTGAAATTCCTGGATGGAGTCGCGCGGTGTGGCGTCGATCAGCGCTCTTGCTTCGATCACGGTTATACCTCTGTGCGGGCCGGGGAAAGTTCCCGGTGACGTGTGCCGGGCCGTGGTGGACCCTAATTTCTGGAAAGTCCAGACGGGAGGGACGCGCGGGACGGCCGATATAAAACTGAGTGAGTTATTGATTGTAGGACCACCACCCGTCTGACGGCAACGGTTGGGAGCGATTCACGACCAATCAGGCTAACCCGCCGATCGAAAATCAGCCGCCCCCGGTGGGTGCGGTACTCGAAACAACCTCCGGAATAACAATCTGCTCCGGCACATTCCGGTCGTACACAACGAACGCCCGACGTGTGCCTTCCAATCCTATTTCCGGGTTCGGGTTGATAAACGAGACCACGCTCTCGATATGAAAATCGGAAATCCGGACCACGAGTTCGTGAGTCTGGACGATCGTTGTATCGATGCCGGTCAGATCCAGGTTCTCGGCCCCGGTTATCCGGTAGAACTCGCCGTCGTCGGGGTTGAGCGGGTCCGAGAATTCGAAGATATCCATGGCCGGGATGATCTGGCCTGATCCTATGCCGAGACCCGGATCAAACTCAGTCTCCAGCCGCCACTCATCCGAACCGCTCTCCCGGTAGATCAGTCGACCGTCGGCGACGATAAACTCCTCTATCGGATCGTCAGGGTCGCCCACTGTCGCACGGTATCTACCAGGCAATGACCACACGCCGTTGACTGTGGATATAAGCGCTTCGTTCCCGGATGTGACGACCGTCTCCGTTGTAAACCGGAACGATTTCAGGCTCGCTGATGCCGCGCCTGCCCGCTGCAACACATCCGCCGCCGATAGACCGGCCGCGCCCCTCGGCACGGAAGCGGCCAGTTCCGCCTGAGCCGTAGCCAACGCGATCTGCGCCGCCGAAAGATCAGGTTCGATTGAACCACCGTATTCGGAGCCGGAGTTGCATGCGAGGGCGCTAATCAATATGACGGGCATAAGTAAGAGAAGCACACACAGCCGGATATTTCGGTTCACTCTTTATGGTCCTCGTTACCTGATAGATCCGGGCGCCGTTCCCGAGTTCGGGATTCTGATTGCTCGTTCCGCCATTTTTCCAGGCGTGCATGATCCCCGGAAAGCAAAATCTCGGGGACCTCGCGGCCGTCCCACTCGGCCGGGCGCGTGTAGACCGGTCCCTGCAGCTTGCCCTCGAGGCCAGAGGCAAATGAATCGGAAGGTGCGGAGTCTCCGGACCCGAGAGCGCCGGGGATGAGGCGCGTAAGCGCGTCCACCAGCACGATCGCCGCAGGTTCTCCGCCCGAGATCACGTAGTCGCCGATCGAAATTTCTTCGTCAACCATCGCCTCGATAAATCGTTCATCCACGCCTTCATATCGACCACAAACCAGTATCAGGGAGTCGCGTGAGGCCAGCTCGTTGGTGATGGTCTGGTCGAGCCGGCGTCCCTGCGGAGACAGCAGGATCACGTGAGGCTCCGGCTGTCCGGATTCGGACGCGTCCTTCTTGAGATCCTGGACGGCATCCGCCAGTGGGGCCGGTTTCATCACCATCCCGGCTCCACCACCATAAGGCGCGTCATCGACCGTACGGTGCCGATCCTTCGTGTAGTCGCGAAGCTGGTGGGTAGTGATCTCGAGCAGTTCGTCCCTGACGGCTCGCGAGACGATGCTCGCCCCGAAAGGTCCGTCGAACATCTCTGGGAAAAGTGTGATGATTCTGATTCGCACCCTTAACTCCCGTGCGATCCATCGGCACCATGCGAGCCGCGCTCTGAACGTAAAAATCCGTCTTCGGGGTGTGACCCGGGCCTTCCGGAGAGGATGTCGATCGCATGGCCCAGCACCGGTAGGATCACTTCAAGAGTCTCTTTAACGCCGCGCGGGCTACCCGGCAGATTGACTATCAGCGTGCGGCCTCGAACACCGGCCACGGCGCGGCTCAACATCGCCGCGTGGGTGGACGCTATCGACTGCGCTCGCATCGTTTCGGCGATGCCCGGCACTGTGAATTCGATCACGTCCATGGTGGCCTCCGGGGTCACGTCGCGCGGACCGAGTCCCGTGCCTCCGGTCGTGATGATTAAATCGACGTCGCCGCTCTCTGCCCATGCGCGTAACTGCCCGGCGATCTGGTCGCGTTCGTCCGGGACCATCACCCGGTCTGCCGTCTCAAACCCGGCGGCCGTGAGCATCTCAACAATGGTGTCGCCGCTCGTGTCTGCGCGATGCCCTGCCGCCCGGCGTCACTGCTGGTCAGGACGGCGAATCGTCGTCGGCCCTCGGCCCCATGATCGTGCTCATGGGCATGCCCTTCCGGGTCGGCATGTGCGTGGCCTTTGGATTGGGAATCCCCAGAATCGGGCGAATTATGTTGTCCGGCATCGTGAGTCATCGGGAGAATGATGCTAGCACGATGCATACGACAAACAGTCCGTAAGCGCGACCGGTGCTTGATTAGATTTTCTGGCCGAAATCCCCGGGCGTTTCAAGAAAAGTGCCCAAACACGTAATTCGCCTCGCTAGCGAAAAAGTGGCACGGATTGGTACCTATATACGAGTGCGTACGCGGAAGTCCCAGATCAGGACCCCGGTGTCGCCAATCTCAGGCCTGAAACGCGCAGGCGTTCCACTTGTCATCCACTCAGGTATTCGATCAGGAAACGGCCCGCCAATTGATGCCCGTCATGCTCCCCACGCTCCCGGTTTCGACACTGCGAAGTGCCGTGTCGGAGTCGCGCTCGCATGGCAGCCCGGCGCTCTCCGCTTCGACCGAGCGGGAGGTAGCCCGGATGCCTGAGACACGCCACATCCCCGTCATGGTCCCTGAGGTGCTTGGAGCACTTGAGATAGCC
>JAYGCG010000009.1:0-22653 GCA_046583455.1 Dehalococcoidia bacterium
TCGTCGGTTCGTCGGCGATCAACACGTCGGGCCCACACGCCAGGGCCATGGCGATCATGACCCGCTGCCGCATGCCGCCGGAGAACTGGTGCGGATAGTCGGAGATGCGTTCCGCCGCCGAGGGGATGCCGACCCGCTCGAGCATGCCGATCGCATGGCGGAGCGCCTGCTTGTGATCGTGGCCCAAGTGCAACCGTGTCACCTCGGTCAGTTGCTCCTCGATCGAGAGGAACGGGTTGAGCGCCGTCATCGGGTCCTGAAGGATCATCCCGACCTTTGAGCCCCGGATCTTGGCCATTTCGCCATCAGAAAGGTCCAGGACGTTCTGTCCGTCAAGGATCACTTCGCCGCCGACGATGTAGCCGGGGGGTGAAGGGATGAGTCTCATGATCGAAAGTGCGGTGACCGACTTCCCTGACCCTGATTCGCCCACCACTCCGAGGGTCTCCCCGCGCTTCACGTAATAAGAAACTCCGTCTACGGCCTTCACCGTGCCGTAACTGGTCTGGAAATAGGTCCTCAAGTTTTTCAGCTCCAGGATGACATCATCCTGAACCGTACGAGGGCCAAATCTGTCCCTGTCCGTGTCTGCGCGGTCTGTGTATTCGCCGCTCTCTACGCGATCTTGTTCGGGCGAGTCGACCATCCTCGGCTCCTCATAGCTCAACCGAGGGCAAAAGTGCGGATCACTTCGCTCCCGGCGTCGGGCCGTCCATACCGGTCCCAACTGTGCGTTGTACGACCGGAAAGGCCGCTACTTTTACGTCGTAATACGGAGGCACTCACTCGTGTACCCCAAGGGTTGCGGCGAAGTATAGCAGTGGTCGATACGGTGCGCATAGCCGTCCTTATAGATGCCGCTCAGGCCCGCCGTAATCTTCCGGCGAACATCAACGCCGCGGCACCCAGAATTAACAACCCGATACCGTTCACACTGAGCGCCCACCCCACGGAGTACACCTCCGCAATTAGTCCCAGTTCGAGGCTCCCTGCCCACCCGAACCCGATCGCAAAAATCCACCCGCCCATGGCACGGCCGCGCATGTCATCCGGGACGTTCGCCATCAGCAAGGTCCACTGCAAAGCGTCAAAAGAAGACGCCATAATCCCGACAACGGCGACTATCAACAGCGACACGGGGAAAATCTCCGATACTCCTAGCGAGATCAACCCGACGCCGTACATGAAAATTATAGCGATCGCGAGCAGGCCCTTGCGGCGGTAGTCGGAAAGAGCCGTAATGAGAACAGAACCGACCAGGCCACCTATCGCCGCCATCGCCGTCAACGCCCCCAACCCCGTCGCTCCGACGCCCAGTACATCCTCGGCCAACGACGGCATTAGTGTTTGGAATGTAAACCCGAGAATCTCAACGACCATGGCGAAAGTGAGTAATGTAGCCACGATCGGTATGCCGAGCAGTATCTTGATCCCGCCGAACGTGCTGCTGACAAAGCCACCAACCGCCCTGATCCCGCGCGCGGTATGTTGCACCTCAAGACCCGGCTGAACGACTATCACACGGCTGACCGCTAACCCACCGATAGCAAACGCCAGCCCGGCGATTACAAAGACTACGTCGGGACCTACGGATTCAATCAACAGCCCGCCGGTGAGCGCCCCTATCGCACCCACGGCGCGTGTCGCGACAGACAGCATCGCGACACCGTTCGCCGCATTTCGCCTCCCAACAATGTCAACGACGAGCGCCTGAGATGCCGGCAACTCGAACGATGCGGTGATCCCGGCCAGGCCAATTAGCGCCATCACCGCCCAGATGAAGACCTCAGATTGCGCGACGAGGAACAACATCCCAACCGCTACCGAAACTTTCAGCCCGGCTGTGATCATCAGGATTTTACGGCGCGAGTATCTATCGGCAATCGCGCCACCGAACGGCCCAAAGATCAGGTTGGGCGCGCTCCTCACGGCGAAAGATACCGCCGTGAGAAAGACTGAACCGGTCTGATCCAGGACAAACCAGCTGATGGTAAGCCGCTGCATCCAGTTTCCGAACCCGATCAGGAGTCCGGCGGTCCAGAGCCATCTGAACGCGTTGTTATGCAGCGAGCGTAGCGGGCCTGTGTGCACCGGCATCGGTGTCGATTGTTCGGAAGTTGTACCGGTTTGCATCACAGCTCACTACTTCATCAATGACACCTGAGTTCCAGCGTTCCGGGTGGTTAAGGGCCACGCCCCTCTGAGAGTCCTACTTCGGGTGTGAATCCGAATTGCGACTCCCGTACACATGTATGAAGGGCCGGATCTGGAGACCGGCCCTTCATGTTTCGTTTTTACGGAGTCTGGGTAAGAAACCTCTGACCACCCTGGATATCACGGGTTTCTAGGCCAGTCCGAGATCCTTTTCGACTTCGGTAAGGGCCTCGTCGATGACGCTGACCATGAAGTCGATCTCGTCCTTATTAATGGACAGCGGCGGGCAGACGCTGATCAGGTCGCCCGCCCTGAAGCTAATGAGATTGCGCTCATACAACGCCGGTGGAATTTTCTTGGCCAGCGCCGCGCTGGCCGGGAACGGAGTCTTTTTCTCCCGATCGCTAACCAGCTCCACCGCAGCGATCAGGCCCATACCGCCTCTGACATCGCCGACCGACGGGTGTTCGTAGAGCTTTTGCAGTTGCTCGTACAGGTAAGTTCCCATCCGGTCAGAGTTTCCGACCAGGTCTTCGCGTTTGAATATTTCAAGGTTTTTGAGGGCGGCAGCGCTGGACACCGGGTGGCCGCCAAAGGTGATCAGGTGCTTGAAGGTGCGACTGTCGTCTCCGATAAACGTGTCGGCGATCTTCTTGGTCGCGATGGTGGCTCCCAACGGAAGGTATCCGCTCGTTATCGCCTTGGCGACGGTCGTGATGTCCGGCTGAAAGCCAAAACGTTCGGCTCCGAACCACGTGCCGAGCCTGCCGAATCCGTTGATGACCTCGTCCGCTATCAGGACGATGTCGTAAGTGTCAGCAATTTCACGGAGGCGGTGCCAGTACTCGGGCGGAGGGATGTGGATACCGGTGGCGGCCGAAACGGGCTCGGCGACGATCGCAGCGACGGTGTCCGGGTCCTGGTGTTTGATAAGCGTCTCGAACTCGTTGGCGACGGCGATCGCCTCGTCCACCGGGTTGTCGTGGTAGATCGGCCGGTACGAGCTGTAGTTGTTTACGTGATATGTGCCCGGCATCGTCGGGCCCATGGTGTCGGCTGCCGGGCTTCCACCCAGGCTGACGGCCATCGCCGTACCGCCGTGGTAGGAGCCACGGCGTGAAATGACTTTGTAGGCACCCTGCTTGCCGGTCAGGATGCGGTATTTCTTGGCCATCTTGACGGCAGTCTCGACAGCTTCGGAACCACCGCTGACGAAGAATATTCGTGCATTCTTGTCCGGGTAAAGATCGCTTACAACTCCGGATAGTTCGATGGTGGAAGGAACAATTGAGCCGGCAGGCGGCGAGTCGATGGCGATCATCTGCGCGTAGGCTGCGTCCGCGATCTCGGTCCGGCCGTATCCGGCGGATTTGTACCAGAGGCCAGCCATGCCATCAAGGAACCGATTGCCATCGATATCGGTCACCCAGACGCCTTCGCCGTTCACAAATATCTGAAGTGCGCCATCCCGCCAATCAGCGGTCTGCATGGCGTGCATGAACAGATGCTCTCCAGCGGTCTGCCGAAGGTTTTCTATCTGTTCTCCGGTGAAGGTCTCGGTGGTCATTAATGCGACTCTCCGGTGCGACATAGGTTGGGTAAATTGCGGCTGCCAAACAACTGGCGTCAGTTTACGGCTGCCCAGCTAGGCGGTCCATAGTCAGATCAGGAATGAACATCTCCGCCGGTTGCACGCCGGTGTGCGATGCATACAATCCACCCGGAACCGCGCTCCCACTACCTAGTCGAAAAAGCTGACATACACCGAAAGAGGTCCCGGATATGACCGTCAATATCGCCACCGTATATGAGCGATCCAAGAGCCCGGGACCGCAGCCAAATGGCCTGCAGGCCGCCGAGGATGGTCTCTGGTACATCGACCAGCGGAACGACAAGGTCTACAAGCTGGACTGGGACTCCGGCGACGAAATCATGTCCTTCCAGACCACAACGGAGCACGCCAGCGGGATCACCATCGGCGACGGCTTTGTATGGGTTTCCTCAACCTTTGGCCTGACGATCCACAAGATCGATATGGAGACCGGCAAGACCATCCAGGAACTCCCGACGCCGGGAGTCGGCCAGGTCGCGTTCTCTCCCCTTGGGGCTGCCGCCCGTGACTCAGGCGCTCACGGACTTGAGTGGCGTGATGGAAAGCTCTGGGTCGCCGTCCCGCCGTCCCAGATGATCTACCAGGTGGACCCGTCAAACGGCGAGGTTCTGCACGAGATCAAGGCCCCAGGCCTTCGCGTACACGGCATCGCATTTGATGAAGACGGCAATCTGTGGTCGGCAGACACCGCATCAGGCGTCGTGTCCTTGCTGGATGTTTCGGACGGTCGTGTTCTGAACTACATCCGGGTCCCGTGGCCGACAGAAGTCCACGGCCTGACGATCGATTCCGCCGGAAAGCTCTGGTATTGCGATGCAGAGACGATGGGGATAGGACTACTCGGCCGCTAATCCCGGCCGGGCTTGGATTTGGGCCAGAGTTGATTTAGAGATAGGCCATTGAGCGGCGGATTTTGCGATTTTTTGCGTAATGTCCGCCGTTTTCTTTTGGCTGGCGATCAAAGGCGAATTCGGGTCAGCTGATCGGCGGCGGGGGCTCGGCGTTCCAGGACGACTGGTGTGACGGTCCTATAGGCCCGGTTACTGCGAAGGGCCATGCCTGTTTTCGGATAGCGCCCCACCGGCCCGGGAACCGAAGCCATGCAATCGTGTCCTCGCGCTCTGTCAGAGGCTGACCGTTGATCTCTACCAGAACCAGATCGGCGGCGGTGTTCCAGATCGGGCCTCCATCTGATGTGCGATCCCCGGCCTTCGGCCACGCCTGTTTATGGACTCCAGTTGACGCATAACTCGCGTGACTCCCAAGCGCCGAGTAGACGATCGGGTTTCCGTCCGGCGTGAACTGAAGGATCGGCCCGATCCTTGCCCCGATATCAGGAAACGCCCAACCGCCATTATTCTGCCCGTGAGCGGAGAAGTAGGCCGCGATCAGGCGTGGCTCACCGGCGTTGGTGACACGAACGGTTACGTGCTCCCAGTCACCCTGGTGCGTGATGTGCCGACCTTCCGGACCATTGAAGGGGTAGAAGAACCAGTACTGGAAATCAAACGCAGCGGCATCGTCCGGCGCAGACCTCGCATTCACATAGCAAGGCGCACTCAAGCGCCCGCCGTTCGGTTGAAATCCACGTCTCGTGGTCTGTTGATTCGGCCCGCGCGGAATATCCAGATACAGATCTGTCCCACCGCGATCCCCTCCTCCGTAACCCCCCAACTTCTTGGGCGTCACACGCCCGACCGGCAGCAGTTCTTCGTCCCTTCGCAGCAGCGCCCGCCAACGACATAAACGCGTTCGTTTCAGGTACCACTCAACCGATGAAGGACGATTCGGGTCGTCGGGGTGCAGGCGGACCTCCGGGGCGAATTTCGGAAGCGCGGAAACCAGGTTAAATGCCGGATCTGGCGTGGCGTCCCTGTATGTAGTGCATCAGGTCAATCGATCGGCCTGAGTAGTTCATGGCCCCGCGCGCCTCAGGTTCCGATGCTTGGTCCGCGGTCGCAGTACGCCCGGAGCGTTTCGATAGCGGACAGCACAGCCAGGTGGCTGGTGCGGGGATTGCGGACGTGTGGCTGATTCACCAGCCTGAACGTGAACTCGCCGAACTCTCCCGTGGCGTGAATCTCGTGGACGTTACCGGGAGAAGCCGGGTCCGCGACCACCTTCACGATGGTCCGTTCCGGGCCTATTCCGGCAATGCTCAGGGTCGCTGCGACGTTCACATTCGCCGGGAACAACGCTACCGCATGACGAGCCGGGCCTTCGTATAAAACAGTCGGTTTGGTGATTTCGACATCTTCCCATTTTGCAAATCCGGGCGCGCCGGAAAAAGCTCCCGGCGTTTTTGTGGACGTTAGAGTGACGCTCTCAAGCAGATCTCGGACTGAGCGAAGTGCATCGATGCCGCCCAGCGCTCCAGAGGGTATGACAATGTCGCACCGATTGCTGGCGGCAAGGCTGATCAGGCGATCAAACAACTCCGTATCCGCGAGCGCGCCGGAACTAAGGATGAACAAGGAGCGGACAGCGGACAGAATGGTCTCTCCGAAGGCAACAATGGCCGCAGGTGCTGCGCACTCGACCACAAGTGACACGTCCTGTATCGCCAGGAGTTCGTTCACGGTCCGGCACGTTATGGGCCGGGGGTTCAATTTTTCGGCCAGGCGACCGGCCGCTTCTGGATCTTCATCAAAAACGGCGATGACGCGGGCGTTTTTAACCTCTCGCTCAGAAACGGCGAGGGCGACTTCTCCGCCCATCGTGCCGCAACCAAGAAGGCCAATGCCGACGCGATCATCCATTTGAGTAGAATCCGTCCTTCCAGGCAGCATCAGGCCGTTTTTATCCAGTTACTCCCAATTATTCGGGGCATCGTCGCATGTCTACCTGCAACAAACCCGGGTTAAACTCGGTCGTCTTAACCCTGGCCTTGATAAAGCCCTGCGAGCAGGTCTTTTCTGCGATAGGGGCGGGGTCAATGTAGCAGGAGATCGGTTCCGGGATACCTCTGACGGATCGCGAATTGACCCGTCGAGATCGGAAACCTCATTCCTGGATCAGTCCTGAAATAAATTGGGGAGCAAAGTCGAGTGGCGGCATCATCAATCGCCGGAAAAGTGCAGACGGTACTCGGGCCTATCGACCCGGAATCACTGGGACCCACCATCACCCATGAGCATCTACTGATCGATTTCCGGGTGGTGTTTCAACCGCCAAACAACCCCGACGAAGCCGATATGGCGGATGAAAAACTATCACTCACGAACCTCGGCTGGATCCGGCACAACTGGAACAGCTCGCTGGATAACCTGACCCTGCTGGATGAAGAGGTCGCAACGGCGGAGGCAGGTCAGTATTTCGGGGCAGGCGGCCGAACGATGGTGGATGTGACAAGCAACGGCCTGGGGCGAGACCCTCTTGCGCTGGCACGCATAAGCAAAGCGACCGGGCTGAACGTCGTGATGGGCGGCGGGCATTACATCGGGAGCACACACCCGGCCGAGTTTGAAACCACGACGGCCGAGGGCATCGCCGAAACGATCATTCGCGATATCGAGCAGGGGGTCGACGGCACAGGAATCAAGACCGGGATCATCGGCGAGGTCGGCGTATCCACACCCTGGAACGAGTCCGAGCACAAGACGGTTCAGGCGGCGGTAATCGCACAGATACAGACCGGTGCGCCGGTGTTGATCCATCCGGGGCGAGACGAGGAGTTGCCGCTTCAGATCCTGGAGGCCATTGAGGGCTGGGGTGGAGACATGTCGAACACCGTCATGGGCCACATTGAACGAACTATCTACGACAGAGACGCCCTGAAACGCGTGGCGCAAACGGGAGCGTTCCTGAATCTTGACCTGTTCGGCCATGACTCCTCGTACTACCCACTGGCGCCCAGCTCATACATGCCGAACGATGCCCAGCGCCTGGACCAGATCGAGTTTCTGATCGATCAGGGTCACGTGGGTCAGATTCTGTTGGCGCACGATGTGTGCTCCAAGCATCGGCTGAAGGAGTACGGAGGCCACGGCTGGGATCACATCATCTCCCGCGTCGTTCCGCAGATGCTGGCGAGAGGGATCAGCCGTGAGCACGTAGACCAGATGCTTGTGGACAACCCGAAACGCATGCTGACGTTCGCCTAACCCGTGATAGTGGGCCGCAGAAAGGCGTCCAATCCGGGGGCTTCTGCGTAAAATTTCATGATGCCCGGGAATGACAGAACCACGTCGGGCGCACCAAAATCTGAATCACGCGAATTATGTTTGAACTGGAGACGACGGTTTGACGCTGGACCAACTGCGAGGAATTCGGCGTTCAACCGCGATGTCGACGGGCGTGGCGCTCTTGATGCTGTTTTTTGTGGCCTGCTCAAGTGGCTCTGAGGAACCAGTAATCAACGATCAAGCTCCGTTGGACGATATTTTCCTGTTCGTGATCTCATCCGACGCGGCGATTGGCGAGAACCGATTGCCCTTCGCACTCCGCCGTGCAGATGGAGGGAAGGTTGATGTGGCCTCGGCTGGCGTCACGATGACATACGAAAAGCGCGATTCCGGCATCGTACACACGGCCCCTGAGCCGACGTTCAGACAGTGGCCAGTAGGCGGCGGCATCTTCACCACAACGGTCGAATATGATAGCGCCGGGATCTGGGATTTCACGGCGAACATCACTCTGCCGGATGGAAGCCAGAATACGGCCGACGCAACGACGCTCGTAAAAGAGGCGTCCGCCACACCCGCTATCGGTTCGGCAGCCCCCGTGATGTCTACCAAGACGGGGATCACGCCGGAAGAACTCGCCCTCATCACGAGCGACGCCAATCCGATCCCAGAAATGTACGCCGTCAGTTTTGATGACGCGCTCGAAACCGGCAACCCTGTGGTGATCAGCTTTAGCACCCCGGCCTGGTGCACGTCGCAGACCTGCGGACCGCAGGTGATCACGATCGATCAGGTCCGACAGAACCACATCGGCGAGGCCGCGTTCATTCACGTCGAGCTATTCGACAACCCGGACGTTATGCGTGAGAGCGGCGATCCGTTGCTCGGTGTCGGAGCCCCGGCGGTGGAGCCATGGAACCTGCCGTCCGAGCCGTGGACCTTCATCATCAATGGCGATGGCGTGGTCGCAGCCAAGTTTGAGGCGTATACGACAGCGGACGAGCTTGAAGAAGCGCTCGCGGCGGTGCTAGCGGGCGGTTAAAGCCTGAGCGGGCGGTTCTTTTATCAGTCTGTGATGGCGCTGATGATCAACTGGCCGTTTTCTTCAAAATACTCGACCCGTATCGTCTGGCCCATCGCCGCGTGCTCTTGAAGGTGCGAAGTAGTTTGTCCAACAAACCCACGCGCCTTGAACTGCCATATGACGCCGTCGGCGTCTACCAGTTCAAGTTCAGCCAGCGCCGTGACCGACGAAGACACGACGTCTGTTACCCGGCCAACCACGGACCGATCTCCGTCGCCCGAACCGCACGCCACTATTAGCAGTACCGACAGCCCTGCGATCAAGGCCAACACGGGCCGCGCGAGCCGTCGATCTGCTATCACCAGCTACCCGTCACTTGCAGCCGCTATCAGCTGCTCCAATCTCTCCAGAAGAGCGTCGGATTCGTCCAGGATGTCGCGGTCGCGTGGTTCTTCTCCAAGCGAATGCGCCTCTTCAATATCGGCCCGTGCCAGTTCGAACTCCTCAAACACGTCCATGTAGAGAGCCGCTCGATCAAGATATGGTTGCGCGCTGACGGGCGAGTATTCGATGGCGAGATTGAGGTCGGCAAGGGCGAGATCGTAGCTGCCTATCTGGAACAGGAATCGGCCTCGCCACCAGTAAGCCGGGCCTTCATCCGGCGCGAGTTCGACGCCTTCATTGAACATCTCCAGAGCGTCCGCAGCACGTCCGGCGCCACTCAGAATTCTCCCGAGAACGATCACCGAATTCGGGTCCGAAGGGTCAAGAATGCGCGCCTGAACTGCGTCCTGATTTGCGCCGAGGATGTCTCCCACAACCATGTTGGCGACGGCCCGCCCGGCGTATGCGCTGGCAAGGTCAGGTTTGAGTCGAATCGCCATGTCGAAATCCGGAATCGCCTCGTCCGATTTTCCCTGGGCCATGAGAGCGCTCGCGCGGCCTTCCCAGCCCCGAGCGAATTGAGGTTCGATCTCGATCACAACCGAGAACTGCCGTTCCGCCTGTATGTAATCGCCACGATTCAAATATGAATGCGCCCTGGCGTAGTTCCGCACGTTCTCGTTTGTATTGGGCGGTTCTGGCGTGACCGTCGGTTCGGGGGTGGGAGTGACGGGTTCTGATGTCGCTGTTGGTTCCGGTTCGGTCGTGGCGGTCTCGGACTCGACTTCCGGGGAAGCCGGAGTCACTTCGTCGATTTCACCATCACCACCACCACATGCGACGAGCGCGATCATGCCAAGCGCGGCGAAGGCCGTTAGCCATTTAGCCCCTCTGAGCGGGTTCCGATTCGCACGTTTAATCTGACGTCTGTTCATTCTCTGGACGTTGTCACCTTTCGTGATGTCCGCAAATCCGTAACGAGATTATGTACCCAGAGCGTGATTCCCCGGAGCACGTTTTGGGCGTATGTTGTCTCGCCGTGGCGGGGAGTTCAACACGTAATGTCCTCAAACGGCGCTTGCCTCTCACAGGAATGACGCTGAACATATCCTGTCGATAACGTTTACTCGAGATCAACCATTGGAAGTCGTCCCCTGGAAGGGTTTTACGAACGCATGTCCCCTACGGGTTTGATTTGCTAATAGACCTTCACTGCCACACTGTCGAGCGTTCCGACGATAGCACCGCATCGGCGCTACATCTGGCTCGCAAAGCACGGGAAATGGGACTCGATGGAATCTGCCTTACGGATCACGATACCTTCTGGCCCGCAGACGAGGTGAAACGGATATCGGACGAGGCCGGGATACTTGTGCTGGCCGGTGTCGAGATCAACACCGACGGCGGGCACGCATTGGTATTCGGGTTGGACGAGTACATCTTCGGGATGCATCGGCCGGCCTTTTTACGCGAACAGGTCGATCGTGTAAATGGCGCAATGTTGATGGCGCACCCGTACCGCCGCTCACTTCCATGGGGCGTCGACCCCGGAACAAAAGGCTACGACGAAGCGCTCAAACGTGCGACCAAGGGCGAATTTATCAGGGTGGTCGACGGCGCAGAGGTGATCAACGGGCGAGCAACCGAGGTCCAGAACGAGTTCGCGCGGCTACTGCTGGATGCCGTCGGCACGCCAAAATTGTCCAACAGCGATACGCACACGGTCGAGGGGATCGGTCATGTCGCGACCGAGTTTGAGCGAGAGGTCTACGACGTACCCGGCTTGATTGTGGAGCTCCAGACCGGGCGTTTCCGTCCCTGGTCGGCTTCGGGATGGATCGCCAGCGGAATGAATCCCACAAACACTCCCTCCATAAAACCCGGCTAGCGCAACCCGGAAAGACGGGCGACGACCGTCTCCAGCGCCACCCTGTCTCGGACCTCGCCCGATTTGTAGCTGAGGTCGGCCTCGCTCAGGCTGCGATGTGCTTCAGCCAGGTATTCGTGGCTAAAACGAACAGCCTGTTCCAGCGTTTTGCGCAACGCAAAGGCGGCCCTCAGACCAATTCGATTGCCGATCTCCCCCTCATCAACACCGCGTTCACGAAGGTGGCGAGCGAGGATCAACATGCGCGTCTGACGGGTCAACATGGAGAGGATGTACCCCACGCTCGCGCCGTCATCCAGTAATTGATAAAGCGCCCTCATCGCGATACCGGGGCGGCGCTCAAGGATCGCGTCTACGGCGGCGAAGATGTTGGCCTCCCGGGCGGGTGCGACCATAATTTCCACGTCATCGGGTTGGATAACCCGATCGCCGACATATAAGGAAAGTTTTCGGATCTCCTGGTCAAGCAGACGAAGGTTCGGGCCGACTAGATCGTTAAGCCGGGCGATGGCAGAAGGCGAGGCCTGAACTCCCTCCGACATTACGCGCGCCCTGATCCAGTCCCCTACCGCGCGGCCACGCGGAGTGGAAAAGAGGGAAATGTTCAGGGCATCGGACGACTTGAGGGCGCGGATCGCGCCGCCGTTGTCCTTCAGTTTTCCATTTGGTCCGGTCGGGAATGTGTCAACAAACACCAGTTCCGTGGTGTCCGGCAGCCCGGCCAGCATTTCACCGAACTTGTCCCATCCAGATGTGGACATCTGTGCGGCCGCTGCGCCTCCCCTGCCGCGAGTGGCGTTGGTCGTATCAAGCCGCCTCAGCAGTCCGCGCACCAGCACGAGACGACGGTCAGCCAGGAATGGGACGGTACGGGCCGCCGCCTCTACCTCGCCCGGTTTGAAGTTACGTCCTTCGAACTCGATCGTGTTTGACTCGGCCGCATCCTCTCCTAGCGACGCGCGAATCTCACGCACCGATTCGTCGATGCCGAATTCATTGTCGCCGTGGAGTAACCGGATCAATGGGCAGGATCCCTAACAGGAGATAAGAGATTCCGGGTTTCGAATGGGTTAAGACTCTGGGAGAGCGCCGAGCCGGTCACGGAACATATCGGTATCAATAATTCGTATATCGGCTGGAACAAGGGTCAGATAAACTGGATGGAGACGATTTCGTTACTATCAGGTCCAACCTTCGACCACCTTTCCCCCATGCGCGCACTCCTGCTAATCAGGTACCTTCCGCTCATCCTGCCGGCCATCCGGCTGGCGTGGGGGCTGTTTCTGGACCGTCGCGTTGGCGTGATGATCAAGCTACTGCCGATCCTTGCGATCATCTACGTCCTATCGCCGCTTGACCTGTTGCCGGACATCATACCGGTGGTCGGCTGGGTGGACGACCTGATCGTGGCAGGTGGCCTGTTGCTGTTGTTCTTCGTTCTGGCGCCACGCGATGTGGTGTTCGAACGGTTGCGTAAAGCAGCTATCCCGGATCAGGAAGAACCTCCCGACGAGACGGGAAAGACCGTGGACGGCACATTCCGATACACGGATGAGGATCGACCTCAATAGCGGTATCGGGCAACTTCCGTACGAATTTGGACTCACAAATCGGGGCAAACGTTTGTCAGACGACCGCGACCGTTCATAATTGACTTGCAAATAAAAATAACCGGGCCCACTGGGCCTCGTGAAGAGGTAGTGCACGCTTAATGCGCATCGGGATCATCGGACTGCCGGCAAGCGGCAAAACAACGCTTTTTAACGCGCTCACCCGCGGGCGCGCCGCGACGGGCTTCGCCGCCGGGCGGGGCGCCAATATCGGCGTGGCGCATGTTCCGGACAGCCGGCTCGACGCCCTGACCGAGCTATACAAGCCAGAGCGCACCGTGCCAGCGGAGGTGACCTACGTGGACTTCCCGGGACCGTCCGAATACGACGGCCCGAAAGGCGGGATGTTCGCCGGGGAAGCGCTCACGCAGTTACAGACGGTGGACGCCGTGCTGGTTGTGGTGCGCGGATTTGAAGACGCCTCCGTACCGCACGTGAAAGGCGGGATCCACTGGCGACGGGACGTGGACTATATCGCCTTCGATCTGCTGTTCGCCGATATCGCCCTGCTGGACCGACGGATCGAACGGCTCACGAAAGACATAAAGGGTGCGAGCCAGGCAGATCGGGCACGCATAAACAACGACATCAAATCGCTGCGTCAGCTCCAGGCGGAGCTTGAAGAAGGTACGCCCCTGAGGGCCAGAAAGTTCACGGATCAGGAGCGTGGCGCGGTGCGCGACACCTTCCTCCTGTCCGCCCTGCCCTTCCTTGTGGCCGTAAATATCGGCGAGAGCGACATACCGAATTCGGACCAGATAACGTCCGAAGCCTCGAAAGCGGTGGGCGGCCAGAAGTCGGGCGCGGTCGCCGTCTGCGCTTCGCTTGAAGCAGAACTCGCCGGGATGGACGCAGATGAAGAAGCGGACTTCCGGGAATCGATGGAAGCCGGGGAGTCCGGCCTTTCACGCATCATCAACCTGTCGTACGACGTCCTTGGCCTTATTTCTTTCCTGACGGTCGGCGAGGATGAGGTCCGTGCATGGACAGTAGAGCGCGACACTCCTGCAGCCGTTGCTGCCGGACGAATTCACTCGGACATCGAGCGAGGCTTCATCCGCGGTGAGGTGGTCGCTTACGATGACCTCCTCGAATGCGGCAGCCAGTCAGAAGCGCGCACGCGAGGATTACTCCGGTCTGAGGGACGTGAGTACTTGATGCAAGATGGCGATACGGTCAACTTCCTATTCTCTGTCTAACGAAATCAAGCGGCCGCAAAAGTTTCCAGCGATGTGGAGCAACAGGCCAACACGGGAGATGGAACTAAATGGCGCCTGAAGAACTCGGACGGATCGAGAGGCCGAGCGCATCGTCTGTGATCGGCAAACGCAAGGTATATCTCGTCACAATGGTTTCGCCATTGCCGGGGGCGCCGGAGGGCTTCACCAGCCGATTGAAAAACTACTGGGACGCTATCGAGACCAATATCTCGCAGTTGGAGGCGCGTGCCGGGATGGTCAATCGAATCTTCCACGAGGCCGTCTCCGTATCCGGCGATCTTGGTCTGAATCTGGTGTCGCAGGTGAACCAGCCGGCGTGGTCGATGATCAAGAACCGGATGGAATCGGGAGCGACGCTTGAGGCGTTCGACGATGACGATCTTTTCGCTCAGATAGTGGACTGGTCCCGTTGTATGCAGGTTGGGCTTTCAAGCCAGGCGGTGGCCGACGTTATCCAGGAGAAGTACACAGCGGCCGCCGAGGCGCGTTTCGATGGCATGTCGAAGGCGCTGGATGAGAAGATCGGTGACGCAGAGGCCGCCATCGTGATCATTTCATCGGCCCGTGGCATCAAAATGCCGGAGGGCGCCGAGCAGTTCAACGTGATGCCGCCGGAACTCGACGAGCTGGTTCGATGGACACGCGATGCAAGCGAACAGGCGATGGCCGAGGCGCAACGGGCACAGGAGGCCGCCGCCGCGGGTGAGGATCCACATGCGGGTCACGATCATTCACAAAGTGAGCCGGAAAACGGCGGATCTGGGCTATGGACTCCGGGATCCGCATAAGTCCGTCCGGGACGGCGGAATCGCAAGTCGCTGAGGCCGACCCGGGTGGTCTTTCACTTTACGTCCATATCCCATTTTGTGAGACAAAGTGCCACTACTGCGATTTCAATACCTACGCCGGAATCGAGGCGTTAATCCCCGGCTACCTGACCGCGCTTGAGGCGGAAATACGTTTCTGGGGTCGCGGGCTCTCTCGGCCCAGGATCTCGACGATCTTCTTTGGCGGCGGCACCCCATCCTACGTCCCAATAGAGGGCATAGAGGCGATCTGCGCTGCCATCTTTGAGGCGTTTGATGTGGATGACGACGCCGAGATTACGCTGGAGTCGAACCCGGGCGACTACTCAAGGCGTGACCTGACCCGGTATATCAGCGCCGGGATCAACCGGCTAAGCATCGGCGTTCAGAGCCTTGACGATGGACTGCTGAAGTCGCTAAGCAGGCGCCACGACGCAGAAACGGCCATCAGCGCGTACCGGTCTGCCCGGGAAGCCGGTTTTGACAACATCAACCTTGACCTGATGTTCGGGCTGTCAGACCAGACAATTGAACAGTGGCGAGACTCGGTAGACCGTGTGATCGATCTGCGACCGGAGCATCTGTCGCTATACGCGCTCACGCTGGAGCCGGGCACGCCCCTTGACGCAATGGTGAAGAGTGGCGAGGTGTCAGACCCGGACCCGGACCTCGCCGCAGATATGTACCTGTACGCAGAATCGGCGCTTGGCGATGCCGGCTTCGATCACTACGAGATTTCCAACTGGTCGCTCCCGGAGCGGGAGAGCCGGCACAACCTGGCCTACTGGCTGAACGCGCCCTATCTGGGTGTGGGTCCGGGCGCGCACTCATATCTGCCAGATCGGCGATTTGCCGCATTGCGGTCGCCGCGTCGATATGTTGATTTGCTTGGCGGCGTTCTGCCAGAGGGTGAACCGGTGGACGTTTTGTTACAGGTCGGTGTGCTTGAGTCAGTTGAACCCATCACTCCCGCTATGGAGCTTGCCGATACGATGATGATGGGGATGCGGCTGTCGCGGGGCGTCCGGACTGACGAGTTCCAGGCGCGGTTTGGCACCGGCCTTCGGGATGTGTTTGGCCCACTGATTGATGAGATGTCCGACATCGGCCTGCTTGTCAGTGATGACTCCGGGATTCGACTGAGCGAAAGCGGCCACCTGCTCGGCAACGAGGTGTTCGAGCGGTTCGTGACGGCATCAGCCGACGTGGATTTGCCGGGGAATTAACGGACCTCGGACTTCGGATCCCCCATTACCGAGGTGTTCTTGGAGCGAGCCCGCAAGCGGACATCCGAAGCCAACGCTGCTGTATCGGATCGGATCGACAACCGTCTAATGAATGCAACTGATGAAGACGCCCCGATGGCGCTCGGGAGTCAGGGATTCGACGCTGCTGTAGCGATTATGGCGATCAGGAGGCCGTCGGGGCGGGTTGACTTCCGCCCACTCCCATGGTTCGAGAACCCCAGCGCACGGAATGGCGAACTTTCGAACTGAGGGGTCTCGAATCCCTCACCCTGTCCCTCGCCCGCAAGGGGAGAGGCAGCACATGTGAAAGGTTCCCAAGGTCGTCCTGGCACGACGTTGACGCGACCCAACTCCAACCTCCTCCCTCGCCGGGAGGAGGCTAGCAACAAATGCCTACTCGCCGTTGGCCCAGGCTTTGATTATGTGGTGCGCTATCGCTATCGGTCCCGGCACTCGGACGCCGTTGCCTCCGGGGTCGGCCGTCAGTGAGTAGCCGGGCGCCGATGCAATTTCGAGCGCGGCGAGCACCTCATCGCGGGATACCCACCGAACGTCGGACATCTCACCCAGGTCGATCTTGATATCGGTGGTAATTGCCTGCGCGATACAACCGATCATGAGGGATGACGGGAAGGGCCATGGTTGTGACGAGTGGTATCGCACGTCTCCAACACGGATACCGCCCTCTTCGAATACCTCCCGCCGTACCGCCTCTTCGATCGATTCGCCCTGGTCGATAAACCCGGCCAGAGCGGAGTAAAAGCGACTCGTTCTGCGCGCACGGGTCTGTCCGAGCAGGCATCGCTCGCCGTCCGTGACCGCCATGATCGCCACCGGGTCTGTGCGCGGGAAGTGGTGCGCGCCACATGCGTCGCAGATCCGCTCCTTGCCACCCTTTGTGGAGTGGGTGGGTTCGCCGCAGTTAGGACAAAACCCGTGACGCTGGTGCCAGCCGATAACGGCCCGGGCGTGGGCCAGTTTCCCAGACTCTTCTCCAGATATCTCCGTCGCCACGCCGCGGGCGTCCTGGAACGTCGTATCGTCAGGCAGTCCCAGCATTTCAGCCGGGTTCTCTTCGCCCTCGCCGTCCACGTCTGCAGCGACCTTTGCTCCGCCGGTGACGTCGATGGCGAAGTGCGCGACGTCGTCCTTTATCCCGAGAAGAACCGGCACAGCGTTCTCAGCCGCGTGCGCCATGATGCTGTTGTCCTGCCATGCGAGCTTCGGCTCGTCGCCCGTGGTCGCCAGCGGATTGAGCCGCCAGAACGGAAGAATCCGGGAGTTTGAATTTGCGAGGCGTTCAGCTATCCACTGGTCGTCCCGACGCTCTGCGTCTGCTCGATCGAGGGGATCTCCGGCGAATATGTGAGTGAATGCCAAGCGGGAGTGCCTTCCTGTTGGTTCTTATGACGGATTGGAGCCTGCGGATTGTACGTCCGCTCCGGGGAAGCTGTGGTCCAGATTTCTCCGACTCCTGTGTTATGTTCGGAATCGCTTGATTTCGGGCGCCCGCGTGGGATGTCACACGCCGACCCGTCCACCTCTGATTTCCACTCGAAGCTCTGGGGATACCTTCCGGCCTATGTTCGTGATCGGTACCGCCGGCCACGTCGACCACGGCAAGTCGACTCTGATCGAAGCCCTGACCGGGATCGATCCTGACCGGTTGCTTGAGGAAAAGGCGCGTGGGATGACAATCGAACTCGGGTTCGCCTGGGTGACGCTGCCGGGCGGTCGCGAGGTCAGCGTTATCGATGTGCCGGGCCACGAGCGATTCATCAAAACAATGTTGATGGGCGCGGGCGGCGTCGATCTGGCGCTTTTGATCGTCGCAGCCGACGAGGGCGTCATGCCCCAGACCCGTGAGCACCTGGCGATACTCGATCTGCTGGGAATCGAGCGCGGCATCGTCGTGCTCACCAAGAGCGATCTTGTAGAACCGGACTGGATCGAACTGGTGACGCTGGATATCGAAGAAACACTGGCCGGCACGACCCTTGAAGGTTCGCCCGTACTGCCTGTCTCCGCCGTTACAGCCGACGGGCTGGATGAGCTGCTCAAGACAATAGACGCGTCACTGGACGAGATGCCGGACAAACGTGATCTGGGTCGGCCTCGCCTGCCGGTAGATCGTTCGTTCACCATCTCAGGGTTTGGGACGGTGGTGACCGGGACGCTGGTCGATGGGACGCTGCGTGTCGGACAGGAAGTAGAGCTCCTGCCAAAGGGCCTGAAAGCCAGGATCCGCGGCCTCCAGACGCATCAGACCGCCGAAGAAGTCGCCTTCCCCGGCACCCGCGTTGCCGTCAACCTGGGCGGCGTGTCTCACGACGAGGTGTCCCGCGGCGACGTGTTGACGATACCGAGCTGGCTGTCCGCCGGAGACGCAATCGATGTGTCACTTCGGTTGATCCCCGATGCGCCCCGGTCGATCAAACACAACGCCACCGTAACTTTCCACGCAGGCGCGGCGGAAACACCGGCCCGGATACGGCTTCTGGCGGTCGATGAGATATCGCCGGGCGATACAAGCTGGGCGCAGATCAAGCTGCAAGACCCGATGCCTGTGGTGAAGGATGATCCATTTGTTATTCGTGACTCCAACTACACGCTCGGAGGGGGCGTCGTCGTTGAAGCTCAGGCGAAGAGGCATCGCCGGAAGCATCAACCGACACTTGATCGGCTTGGAACGCTGCGTCAGGGGTCGGAAGCCGACGTCCTGCACAGCGCCCTGGCATCGGTTGAGCCCGCAACAGCAAAGGCGCTCGCCACTACTGCGAACCTGGCCGATGAAGCTATCGGCGAGCAGCTAAAAGAACTTGTGGAAGACGGTCTCGCCGTACCGCTTGGTGATGGCCAGAATCAGGTGTTCTACTCTTCCAGCGGCTGGGCACAAATTGCTGCGACAGCCACGAGCGCAGTCAGCGGATATCACGCGTCGTTCCCGTTGCGACAGGGCATGCCCCGGGAAGAGTTGCGGAGCCGACTTGAAATGCGGGCGGCGGTGTTCAATCTCGTGATCGATCAATTAGTCACAGATTCATCGATTGGCGACGATGGATCGGCGGTCCGAATCCCAGGTCATGAACCGAAGTTGGACGATGCCCAGAAGCAGATCGCTGATGGATATTTGAAGCAGCTTGCCGAGAATCCTTACTCGCCTCCGACCGATCGGCCGATAGACCCGGAGCTGATCGCAGCGCTCGCCGAGCAGGGTGAGGTGGTGCGCGCCACTGAAGATGTTGTTTTTCTGAAGTCGGCCTACGACCAGATGCTGGACGGCGTTAGAAAACAGGCTGCCGAGAGTGGACATATCACTATCACCGACGTGCGTGAGATGTTTGGCACCAGCCGGAAGTACACGCTCGCCCTGCTTGAGCATCTTGATCGTCAGCAGATCACGCGTCGTGTCGGCGACGAACGGGTATTGAGATGACTTCCGAAAACCCCGGAAGAAAAGATGCCCTGATTCTTCGGCTGCCCTCGGCGACGCAATCCGTCTCGGCGTTCCACTCACTGTTGCGCACTACCCAGGCTGCAGTCCGGGAAGCGGCGCAGAGTTCGCCGGCGGGAGCTGCGGCGTTTGCCTCTTCTCCGGCGCCCCAGCTTGTGTTTCAGGTGATCGACACGTCCTCCGACGGTATGGTGATCGAGTTCAGATTCGCAGAGCCATCCGCCGATCACGCGCCGCACCCCGTCTCGGAATCGGCGTTCACGGCCTTCATGGACAGGCTATCGACCTATATCAAGTCGAGCCCGATTCGCACCCTGTGGGGCAACGTTCCTCCGCGCGGAGACGCTGCCCGACGACCGGGGAACGAAAGCGGCCCGATGGACGAACGCATGGAACAGGTGGTCGCCGAACTGGAGCGGCTGGGCGACGTGTCATTGCAACTTGGTGAACGGCGGATTTTGCTGACACGCGGGGGCGTTGAAATAACGCCCTGACCTTGAATGCGTCTTGGGATCACGCTCCGGGGTTTACGGGCATTAACCAGGTGAAGGAGAAAGAATGGCTCTACGGACCAAGATTGGCCGCATCGAGATCATCGCTATCTGTGACTTCGTGCCGCCGCCTGCGCCACCTACAGAGCCATTCCCGGAAGTTCCGATTGAGGCGTGGGAGCCGTATCGGGAATCGTCGCTAAACGAAGAAGGCTTGTATCCGCGCAACTACGGCGTTTTTGTGCTGCAATCTGACGACTTCACGGCGATCGTGGACACCGGTCTTGGCCCGGGACCGCATTCGGCGATGAACG
Organism: Dehalococcoidia bacterium; assembly: GCA_046583455.1. Lineage (GTDB taxonomy): Bacteria > Chloroflexota > Dehalococcoidia > Lucifugimonadales > Lucifugimonadaceae. The sequence goes on from JAYGCG010000009.1 coordinate 20,329, forward strand.
GTGTTGAGGGAAAGCTTCTCGAGAATCTGGCGGCGGTTGGCGTGCAGCCATCGGACATTGACGGCGTAATCAACACCCACATCCACCCGGATCACGTGGGCTGGAACATCGTGGACGGCAAGCCCACCTTCTCACGTGCCCGGTACACCGTGTCTCGGGTGGACTGGGAGCACTGGACGAGCCAGAGTGAACTTGCGCCACACGTGCGCGATAACGCGCTCCCACTGGAAGACCTCGACATTCTGGACCTGGTTGGGGACGATCAGGAGATATTCATCGGCGTGCGGACCCTGGGCACGCCGGGACACACGCCCGGTCATCAGTCGATTCTAATCGAGTCAGGCGGTGAGTCCGCTGTCATCACGGGCGACGTATTACACACACCGGCCCAGCTTCAGGAACCCGGCTGGTCGTTCCGTGCCGACCTCGATAAGGCCGCCGCGATCGCATCACGACAGACGCTTATCGAGAAGGCCGTCGCGGACAATCTCACGGTGGCCGCGGGACACCTCCGATACGACGGGAACGTCGGTCACATTGTGGAGATCGAAGGCCGTCGATACTGACAGGTGCTGGCAGACTAATTCCAGGAGCGGAGTAGTCTATGGGACTACAGCCGACTCAAATTGAGGCCAGATAGCGGAAGGTGAGTATGGTGAGATCAGCAAGAATCGGTCGCGTTGAGATCCTGAACATCGAGGATTACGCCCCCCCGCCCTTTGACCCGCAGGTGTTCTTCCCGGACGTACCGATCGACGCATGGGAGCCACATCGCGCCCACCATGCGCTGGATGAAAACGGCAAGTTTCGGGTCTCGTTCGGCGTATTCGCACTCATCTCGGACGATTTCGTTGTGCTGGTAGATACCGGCATAGGACCGTCCGTGCCAGATATGTTCGGCGGCGGCGAGGGACGGCTGATGCCCAACCTCAAGGAAGCCGGAATTCAGCCGAGCAAGGTGACGGCGGTACTGAACACACACCTGCATCCAGATCACGTCGGCTGGAACATGACGAACGGAGACCCGACCTTCCCGAACGCCCGGTACTACTTTTCAGCCCGAGACTACGAGCACTGGACAAGCGATGGTGTGCTTGAGAACGCACCGCACATTCCAGCACAGGCGCAGCCGTTGGAAGGTCTGGGACTGCTCGAACTAACCTCTGACGGCGACGACATCGCGCCCGGGATCAGGGCGCTCGCAACGCCCGGACATACACCCGGCCACCAGTCGTTTTTGATCGAGTCCGATGGCGAAAAAGGGATCGTCACGGGCGACGTGATTCACTCACGCACGCAGTACACGGACCCGGAATGGTGCGCCGGCGCCGATATGGACAAGCCAACAGCGATTGCTACCCGCAAAGCGATGATCGAGCGGATCGTCTCCGAGAATCTAACCGTGGCATCAAGCCACCTCGTCGTGGACTCAAACATCGGCCACGTGGTGGAGATCGAAAACCGGCGCTACTGGCAACCACTCTAGGCGCCGTCTGCGTGCGGCCATTATTTTTTTGGCGCTTCGTGGATCGGTCGTTGATTTCGTTGTAGGGGCGGGCCTTGCTCCGCCCGTCGGCCTCTTGCATCGCGAGGCACCTGTGTTCCGTCATCCTGAGCCCGAGGCGAAGGATCTCCCGGTTTATTCTCCGCCGCGCTCAAATTCGTCGTTCACCCTCCACACTCCACTTCGAAATGCGGATTGAGGGGTTTAGTCGTCCACTAACGGCGAGATTCTTCAGCCCGGCTTCGCCGGGTTTCAGAATGACTTGGTGCCGGGCGAACGCCCTCGAGTGGTAGATCCGGTCGACCGGCGCCCCGCCCATGGGCGTATTGCCGTACACCCCGGCATGCGCCCGCCTACTCCCCGGTCAGCGCCTCTCGCATCGCTGGCGCCTGGACCTTCCAGCCCTTTGGTGGTCGTGGGTAAGTCTTCCAGTCGGCGGCATTGGTGACTTCTGTCACGGTATCCAGCACCACAAAGGTCGGGCCGTCTTCGTTCAAGATCGCCGGTAGTTCGCTCGCGAACTCTTCGACGTTGTCGAACTGGAGCACCGATGCGTATCCAGCGGCTTTTGCCATCCCAGGAAGATCGCCGCGTTCCTCGCTTGGAATCGGCTGACCACCGGTTAGGGCGTACACATCGTTTGCCAGCAGGATGTGCACTAGGTTCTTTGGCGCCTGTTTGCCGATCGTGACCAGCGAGCCGAGGTTCATTAATATCGAGCCATCGCCGTCAAAAATGACGACGTTTTTCTCAGGCTGAGCCAGTGCCACGCCAAGACCGACAGATGACGCTTTGCTCATCGAGCCAACCGGCAGGTAAAG
>JAYGCG010000026.1:0-56286 GCA_046583455.1 Dehalococcoidia bacterium
CAGTGCCGACAGCGGCGCCAACAGGTAAAACTGCCGCCTTCGTCCAAACAGGCGCGCCGCCAGTGCCAGCACGATGCCGCCAACGATCGCAACGTGCAGCCCGGAGATCGCCACAAGGTGGCTCATCCCGGCCGACCGGAAGTTATACCGGAGATCGGTACTCAGGCTCGTGCGATCTCCGGTCGTCACTGCGGTCGCCAACCCGGAAGCCGCTCCGGGGACGGTCTTCAAGATTGAGGCCGAAGCGGCACCACGGGCGTCCGCGATAGTTCGTCGTATCGCATTGCCGGACGTCGAATCGATCAACCTTACCGTTGCAGATGTGACCACCCCGACCGCGTCCGGAGAAATACCGGGCGGGAACCCCTCATCCGTTGAGCGCGATTGGAATCGGCCCGTTACTCGATAGGTGTCTCCATAACGGAAACCCCTTAGAGACGTTGATCCGCGATCCAGGGTGCCGAAGAGCCGATCTGCCAGCACGTCTATTGCGATCGGAGGATCTAATTCCACAGCGTTCCCGTCAGCATCGAAAACCTTCAGGACTGACAACGGAAGTCGCGTCGCGCCGCCGTAGGGGCGAGGTTCGGTAATAAGAATGGCCTCGAACGCGATCGCACCGGCGTGAAATGCCACCGGCAGATTTTCGGGCGGGAGCGATTGGTCAGACAAAGAAACGCGGATAAGGCCCAGTACCAGCAGCAATCCGACCATTACCGGGAGCAATCGCCTATGCATGGCCCGCTCTCGGATCACAACAAAGACGATCGCGGCCGCCCACAAAAATAAAGCGAGCCCGGGAGGGCTCCAACCGCCACCCGGCGTGAGTACCAGCCATGCCCCGACCACGAACGCCCCGGACAGCCAGAGCAAGGTCATTCCGGCGTAACCAGTCCCCGGATTCCGGACACCGTCTCGGGGCCGATGCCGGGGATGTCTCGAAGCGAATCCAACGTCTCAAACGGCCCGTTGGCGGTGCGCCAATCGATGATCGACTGTGCGCGCGCCGAGCCTATACCGGGCAGTGACGCAAGCTCTAACAGACTCGCGCCGTTCAGATCGACCAGGCCTCCAACTGAGCTCGATGTTCCCGCGACTCCAAATCCGGTAATGGCGTCCGTGGACCCATCACCCCCACTAGCGGACTGAGGGGAGACCGCCACCTCGATTCGCTGTCCATCCGTCACAAGTGCCGCCAGGTTCGACGCGTGTATGTCCGCGCCGGGAAGAGCGCCGCCCGCCGCCGCAATGGCGTCCTCCACACGTGAGTCCAGCTCCAACGTATACACGCCCGGCGCCACCACGGCCCCTGAGACGTGCGCCACATGGGCGGACATCGGCGTGGCCGTCGCTAGAAATATCTCGACCGTGTTTGAGGACGGCCGATCCAACAGCCAGTAAGCCGTGCCAGAAACACCCGACGGCAGTGAGAGCCCTAAGAAAATCGACGGCAGCCAACGCGTCCAGCGACGTCTTTCGCCGTGAACTGTGTCATTTTGTTGGGCGTCTTCCTCCACGGTCTCCAGAGATTCTTCTGAAGTGGTGTTTGGCCCCGTTCTCGAACCGACTTCTTCCAAGCGCTTCCACCGGCGTCAATCTGCGATATAGCACCGCCAAAGCATGTTTCCCATCCCAGGCCATCCACCCGGCGTCGCCGAGAGTACCAGAGGCATCGACCAATTGCGGATTCCCAGGAGCAGGCCCGACGAGTCTTGCGTTTGTTACAGGAGGAAAATTGCTGCGCCTTCCTCCCCTTCTTATAATGGCCGCTGTCCCTTTCGAATTCGGTCGCCGACCACCATCGATGGCCTCATCATTTTCTCCCTGTCTAGTTCAGGGATTTGACTCAATTTTCAAGAAGGAGCCCAGTATTCATGTCGCCCGAGCCTTACGCATTCCTCGGCGGGAAGCAGCTCCCACTGTCCGAGGCGAAGGTAGGGATCATGACCCACGCCCTGCATTACGGCACCGCGGTGTTCGAGGGCGTTCGGGGCAACTGGAGTGAAAGGCACGGCAAGTTGTACGTGTTCCGGTTGCGCGATCACTACGAAAGGCTCCTTCGTGGTTCGAGCATCCTAAAGATCGACCTCCCGTATTCCGTCGACGACCTGATCCAGATCACCAGAGATCTCGTTTTGCGCAATGGCTATCGGGAGGACGTCTACATCCGCCCACTCGCATTCAAGAGCGCACAGCTCGTCGCCAATCTAAAATTGCACGAAGTTGAATCAGACTTCACGCTGATGGTTCAGCCGTTCGGGGCGTATATCGAGAACGATGGCGCGATCAGGTGCCAGACATCGTCATGGCGACGGCCGGACGATACGATGATGCCGACCGGCGTCAAGTTGTCCGGGCTTTACACGACCGGAATCCTTGCCAAGACCGAGGCGGTGATGGCGGGCTTCGATGAGGCCATCGTCCTGAATCACGATGGAACCGTCTCAGAGGGAACAGGCGAAAACCTGTTCATGGTGCGGGACGGCGTGCTTCACACACCAAGCGAGACCGACAACTGCCTTCTCGGGATCACCCGGGCATGCGTCATCGAGCTCGCCCAGGAAGAGTTCGGGCTGGAAGTCGTTGAACGACGTATGCACAGAAGTGAACTGTACCTGGCGGACGAGGTGTTCCTCACCGGCACGGCGGCTCACCTGACGGCTGTCGGCGAGCTTGACAATCGCAAAATCGGTACCGGCGAAATGGGTCCGATAACGCAGAAACTGCAGGACATGTATTTCGACATCGTAGTCGGGAACAACCCTAAGTACATGCACTGGCTCGAGGAGATGACGCCGAGCGGAGGATAGACCTGGATTTGGTTATATGGGCGTATGGCAAACACGCCCACGCTATTTTACCGTCCCGTTCGGAGATGTGGCAGTCCGGAACCGCTTGGCTGTCATCCTGAACTCGATTCAGGATCGGCTCGATCACGAAATCCGAGTTATCTTGAGGACACATGGGTTAACCGACTCTCTTTGAATCAAAAAGCCCTGATCCTGGCGACCACCGAATCCTGAATCGAGTTCAGGATGGCAGTTGGGTAACAGAGTCCGGCCGGGGTCAGGAGTCCGTCCAAGGGCCCGCTACGCGCCCCGGGACCAGATGCGCCACCATTTGCGGCCTGAGTCAAATGCGCCCCGCTCAAAAGAACGGCCGAGGTCGTGGTTGGGTTCCCGGCCGGCGAGCAACATCCGCGGGTTTTCGTCGAACAATTCAAATGCTCTCTGCTCGTCTGTAAGCTGCACAACCCTTTCGTAGGCGGGCGATAGTTCCGGGGTCCTGGCATCGACCGGGCGGTGGGAATCCGACGCAATGAAATGCGCCGTTCCGTCGCGGACCAACTGTTCAGCAAGCCTCTGGGCGGGTCGGCCGAAGTCGCCCAGCAGGCTTCCGGCGGTGAGCTGAATAAGCATCCCGTCCTCGACCATCCGCCGAACTTTTTTAGCGTCACGCTGGAGGACGGCGTTGCGTTCGGGATGGGCAATGATTGGAACCAGTCGAAGATCCTGGAGTCGGATCAATACTTCGTCGACATAGTCCGGATAGGAAGAGAACGGCGGCTCTGCAAGAATGAATCGCGTGTCCGATATCGGCAGCGCCCGACCATCCTCCACCCAGTCCGGCAAACCGGGCTCGATGTGGTTCTCCATGCCGATCACGATGCGCACGACCGGGCGATGGGGCTCTTCCTCCGCCCTCAAACGCCCGTTCAACTCGCTGACCAGGTTCCGGACGTGCTGTACGGAAGAGCCGAGCATAACGTCGCGCTGATGTGGCGTCGCCACCATGATCTCGGTGCCGTCGACGACAGCGCGATGTGCGATATCGAGCGCCGCGGACATCTGCCTGGGACCGTCATCAATCCCCGGCAGAATGTGTGTATGAATGTCCACCCAACCCAAAGATCGCTCCGATCTATCCGATCCGATTGAGAATGGGCTTAGCCCAGTACCGGAACGGTGATTTCAACGCAAGATATCATTCAGATTGTGAAGATTGGTCAAAGCTCCGTCAACAGTATGTGTTGGAATTTTGCGCGGCTGGGTCACGGAAATATCGACTCCCGGCAAGATGCCCGAACAATCATCACGTATTCCCCAAATAGCCGGCCGTCAGGACCTCAGGCCCGGGCGATCAACTGCCTGAACGTCTCGCCGTGCTCAAAGCCGTTGGCCTCGGCGGCGCTGCGCGAACGCTCCCTCAACCTTTCGCCGAATCGTGGCCGGTCCGTTGAACCGGTAGATAGATCGGCGTTGGTAAGACCGCCGACCTGAGATGCGTGCTTCGACAGCGCCTCTATCTGCGTCTCCACATGCGCGCTCGTCACCTCCACTATCGCGTCCGGATGGTCGGCGCCCCAGTACAGCAAACGACGGACCTTGTGCGGCTCAAGCCCTTCTTCGAGCTGCTCCGGGTAGTGCAGGTGGTCACGAGCGTAGGGGTAGATGGCGTCGCCGGTCACCGTTCCCACGATCCGGTGATCGCGGTGCTGAAATCCGCTGTATCGATGTGGGTCATGACAGAACACCGTGTCCGGCCTGTACGTGCGAATCGCAAGTACGATCTCGCCACGGAAGACGCGGTCATCCTCAAGGCCTCCGTCCGGGTGCGCGAGCATGATGACGTCTTTGACTCCAAGAACACGAGCCGCTTCCGACTGTTCTTCCTTGCGCACAGGGACAATGCGGTCGCTCGTCATATCGTCATCGTTTGAACCGCCACTTCCGTCCGTGCACACGACGTACACCACCTCACATCCCCCTTCGATCCATTTGGTTACCGTGGCGCCCGTGCCTATTTCGGCGTCATCCGGATGGGCACAGACTACCATGGCGCGTTCCGGTATATCGTCAATCACCGTAAATGGTTCGGCGGTTCCGGGTTGAAAAAACTCGGATGATCGGGATGCCCGTGGGCTCATTTGTAATGGAATTCCTTGTTTCTATGTCGTAAGTCTGGCGGGCGAAAAATGTGCCGCGCCTATTGCCGACGCAGCACACACGGATATCTACCGGTAAATCATAGCGACGGCCGGGAAGTGGCCCGTAGACTTAAAAGCCTGATCTTCAATATCCGATAATTAGTCGACCGGACTCCTTGATCCCGAGAATTGGGATTCCGAGGATTAGACGACGGGACAACCCATTTCCATGCCCGAATTGCTTGCCACACAGGATCCAGAAATCGCCGCAGCGATCGCCAACGATATCCGCCGCCAGACGGACGAGATCAATCTGATCGCATCCGAGAACTACGCCAGCGCAGCCGTACTTGAGGCGACTGGGTCCGTTCTCACCAATAAATACGCCGAGGGCTACCCGGGACGCCGTTACTACGCCGGATGTGAAAATGCAGACGTTGTAGAGACGCTTGCTATCGATCGAGTAAAGGAGCTTTTCGACGTGGAGGCGGCAAATGTGCAGCCCCACAGCGGCTCACAGGCCAACATGGCCGCCTACTTTGCAACGTTGACTCCCGGCGACCGAATCTTAGGGATGCAGCTCGATCAGGGAGGGCATCTGACCCACGGATCACCGGTCAACTTCTCAGGCAAGTTGTACGATTTCGCCTCCTACGGCGTCCTCCGCGAGGAGGAGACGATCGACTACGACGCGGTGCTGGCGACCGCACGGGAGTTCAAGCCGACTCTCATCGTCACCGGGGCCACGGCGTACCCGAGGCTCATCGACTTCGCCAGGTTCCGGGAAATCGCGGACGAGGTTGACGCCCTGCTGATGGTCGATATGGCGCATATCGCGGGCCTCATCGCGGGCGGCGCTCACCCGTCACCCGCGCCTTACGCGGACATCATCACAAGCACAACTCACAAGACCCTGAGGGGTCCTCGCGGGGCGATAATCCTGTCACGTCGATCCCTGGCTCGTAAGATTAATTCCGCCGTGTTTCCGAACATGCAGGGCGGCCCTATGGTCCACGCGATCGCCGCCAAGGCCGTAGCGTTCGGTGAGGCGGCCAGGCCGGAATTCAGGGCCTACGCGGCGGCGGTTGTCGCCAACGCGCAGGCGCTTGCGGCGGCACTGGTTAACGGGGGATTGCGCATAGTGTCCGGCGGCACTGATACACATCTGATGCTCGTCGATGTTTCAACCCGGGACATCACCGGGCAGGAGGCGGAGGACGCGCTCCGAGCCGCCGGGATCATCGCAAACAAAAACGCCATCCCTTTCGATCCGCTCCCGCCCCGCGTGACCAGCGGTGTACGCCTCGGCACTCCGGCGCTGACGAGCCGAGGCATGGATGCAGAAGATATGGATACCGTCGCAGGCTTTATCCTTGAAGCGTTGGACGCGGCAGGAAAAGATGGAGCCGCTGCTTCCATACGCCGCCGCGTGCTGGATTTCGCCTCAAAATTCCCCGTCCCCGGCATCAACTAATTCTTGAGGCTCGCGCTAACTGTCCCATCGGTCCGCCAAAAGGGGCTTGGGATTCGCCTGTAGCGTGATACACTCTTTCGGTTCAGAACGAATGCATTTCAGAGGTCACTATTTACGTTGCGCTACTACGAATTGATGTGGATTCTCGGCGCCGACGCCGACGATGAAGGAATCGATCAGTCCATCGAGGCTATCGACGAGCGAATCGAGAACCACGGCGGTGAGCGGCTCAGGTCAGCGGCATGGGGCCGCCGGTCGCTTGCCTACCCGATAAACCACCACGCCGAGGGGATTTACAACGTCGTCCAGTTCAGTATGGAACCGGATGAGTCTGTAATTTTTGAAAAAGAGATCCTCGCCGACCAGGCCGTTATCAGGCATCTCCAACTCCGGATCGAGGAGTCAGATCTGTTGCCGGCCGCACCGGTAATCCCTCCGACCCCGCCGGCAGCTGCTGAAGTCGTGGAACCTCCGGCATCTGAATCTTCTGGCGCTGATGAATCCGCCGAGGAGGAGAAACCGGCGGAACCAGTCGCAGAATCAGAAGAAGTTGAAGAGGCAGTGGAAACAGAGGCTTCGGGAGCCTAAATATGAGTCTGAACAAGGTCACCATGATCGGCAACGTCGGTACCGACCCGGAGATGCGTTACACGCCCTCTGGCGCTGCAGTCACCGATTTTCGTCTCGCGGTCAGCCGTCGCTTCTCAACGCGTGACGGCAACCAGCAAGAAGAGACGGAGTGGTTCACTGTCACTGCGTGGGAACGCCTTGCGGACACAGTCAACCAGTATGTAACCAAGGGTATGAAGGTCTACGTAGAGGGCCGCCTGAAGAGCCGAAGTTACCAGGGTAACGACGGACAGATGCGATTCTCCAACGAGATCAACGCCCAGACCGTGTTGTTCCTTGACCGAGGCGGCACGACACAGTGGAACGAGGAACAAGGCGGCGAGGCCGCCAACGCTCCACAGCAAGAAGCGCCTTCGGACCCTGCCGGGCCGGAGTCGCCGAGTGACATAGAGGAGTTGCCCTGGTAGATAACCAGGCACGAAAAACTCTCCGATCACTTTGACCGAAGCTTGCGCCGCACACTCCAATCAAGGAGTCCCGCGGCTTATTAAGGGAACAACTTAGACATGACCACTGAATCCTCTTCATCCGCGCCCCGTCCAAACACAGACCGACCAGGCGGTGGTCGACGATTTGGCGGCGGCGGCCGTCCAGGTGGCGGTGGCCGACGCTTTGGTCGACGCCGTGTATGCATGTTCTGCGTGGACAAGATGCACCGCGTTGACTACAAGAACCTTGAACTGCTCAGGCGTCACCTCGGTGACTCGGCCAAGATCGAGTCGTCACGCAAGTCCGGCACCTGCATGAAGCACCAGCGCGTACTCCGACGCGCCCTCCTCAGGGCACGGCACCTGGCGCTGCTTCCGTACGCCGACAACCACTTGAAAATGACCGGCCCTATCGCAGCACGGCAGGAAGCGCCGCCAACTCCGGAGCCCTTGGCATCTGAAGAGACCTCCGACGACGCGGAAGCGACATCGGGCGATTCGGGAGAGGCAGCTGCCGCCAGCACAAAAGCGGGCGAGGCCGCCGAAGCCACAACTGAGACAGCCGGGGCAACTGCCGAGACTACCGAAAAGGCGTCAACTCAAGAGCCGGAAGACTCAGCCGATGAGTCTTCGGACGAAGAAGTTGCGGACGAGCCGGAAGACTCAGCCGATGAGTCTTCGGACGAAGAAGTTGCGGACGAGCCGGAAGATTCTGCCGATGAGGCTTCAGACGAAGAAGAGTCTGCGGACGAGCCGGAAGACTCTGCTGAGGACTCTTCGGACGAAGAAGAGCCTGCGGATGAGCCGGAAGATTCAGCCGATGAGGCTTCAGACGAAGAAGAGTCTGCGGATGAGCCGGAAGATTCTGAATCAGAAGACGAAGCCGACTCTTCGGAGGGAGAGGAAGAGTCTGAAGCCTCCGATGACGATTCTGGTGATGAGGATGAATCCAATTCCGACGAATCGGACGTTGAACAGGCAGACGAAGAAGAAGAGAAGGACTAAGGCAACAGGACGAATCGGCCGGGCGCCTGCCCGGCTGGTTTTAATGTCTGCAATGTCCAACGCAGGCTGTCTGCAGCGGAGACCAACATCCCATGCCTAGCGACGGAACTGTCGACCCGGAAATCAACGCTCCGAATGTCGACGCGCCGGAAATCGATCCCATAGATAAACCGGTTTCAAGACCAGTTGAACGCCCGCTGAGCCGCCGAGAACTTGTCGCGCAAAAACAGGCTCAGAGTCGTCGCAACCGTCCGTTTATCATCGGTGGATTCGTAATATTCATCGCCATCCTAGCGTTGCCGATATACGGGTACGTCAATACCTTTGTTCTGCCGTCTCGACAGGTCGCTGTCCAGGTCAATGACGCTTACTACTCGCGTGGCGATGTCGTCGATTTCGTGCGTTTCCACCAGCGATTGGCGTTAGAGGCTGGAAATGAGTTTAATATTACCGACGAGCTCCTAACGGTACTTGAGACGATCTCCGAGAACGAGATCGCCTACCAGAAAGCACCACTTCTTGGCATCACGGTGTCGGAAGAAGAGATCCAGGGCGCTTTACGTGAAACGATCGGTTTCCCCGGACTCACCACCTCGATGGCTGCTGAATCCGGCGTCAAATCAGATATTGCAGAAGCTTTCCGTCAACTGCTCAACAGGATCCAGCTCAGCGAAGAGACTTACACCGACATCATCAAAAAGGGCCTTTTCCGTGAAAAGGCGCGTCGTGAACTTCAACGAGATGTCCCACTCCTCCAGCCACAGGTTCACTTGTATGCCCTTGAATTCAAACTTGACACCGACCCGGACGTTGAACGTGCCCGAAGACGACTTGCCACCGGCGATTCCATCGCGCAGGTCGCAGTAGATCTGTCTCAAGAACTGACCGTGGCCCGGACGCAAGGCGACCTTGGATGGGTGCCGGAGTTCGTAATGACTGATCTGGACGTCGAAAATTTGATATGGGGGGTGGGCGAAAACGGCGAGAAGAACCTCCTGCTGAACACCCTCAGTAAATCGCAATGGGATGGCCAAAGCGCCGTATACCGCTACTACTACATCGACGAGATAACCGATGCTCGTGAACTGGATCAGGAAGACCTGGACACGATTACCGACCGCTCACTTGCTGTCTGGCTGGAAGATCAACGTGTCTTGATTGAAGAGTATAAATTGCGGTTCGACAGCGATATCTTCGAGTGGATCGGCACCCAGGTCCTCAATACGAACATCGCGGTTGAGGGCACCGCAACGCCACTTCCGGGGACAGGACCCATCAACATTGACGATCTCCTGGGCGGAGGCAACTAGTAACCATGAACGCGTCAGACGCGCCGTATAACAACGCGCCGATTGGTATTGGATTACTCGGCCTGGGAGTCGTGGGATCTGCGGTAGCGTCCTCGATACTCTCCGCCGAAGGACAACGGCGGGGTCTCCGCCTGTACGCAGTTCTGGTGAGAAACACGGAGCGTAAGCGCGACGTTGAAATTCCGGCAGGCACGTTATTTTCCGATCCGGAAACGGTCCTTGGATCGTCCGAAGTGGACATCGTAGTAGAACTGATGGGCGGTGAAGAGCCGGCCATGGAGTACATCTCTCGCGCCCTGTCTGTTGGTAAGCACGTGGTCACCGCAAATAAAGAGGTCATCTCCCAACACGGAGAGAAACTCCGAAACCTGGCCGCCGAGAATAATGTCTCTCTCCAGTACGAGGCCAGCGTCGGTGGCGGCATTCCCATCATCAACCCCCTGCTTAACGATCTCGCCGCCAACCAGATTCTGGGATTACGGGCGATCATTAACGGCACGACCAACTACATCCTGACGCAGATGGCATCCGTGGGTGCATCTTTCGACGACGCACTCGCCGATGCACAGCGACTTGGTTTCGCAGAAGCTGACCCCAGTGCGGACGTCGATGCGTATGACGCCGTGTACAAGATTTCGATCCTCGCCAGACTGGCGTTCGGCGTCGACGTGCCAGTCGAGAAGATCTTCCGCGAAGGAATCAGGCAAACTGCGTCTCAGGACTTCCGTTACGCAAAAGAGCTGGGATACACCATCAAACTGCTCGCAGCGGCGCGCCGTGAAGACGGTGGCTTGCTGGTGCGAGTTCACCCGGCGCTAGTACCGTCAGACGTACCAATGGCAAAGGTCGAGGGCGTGCTCAACGTCGTCGAAGCCGAGGGCGATCTCGTCGGGCCGCTCTGGCTCCAGGGGCGCGGCGCTGGAGCAAAACCAACGGCGAGCGCGGTCATGGGCGACGTGCTGCGTACCGTTTCTGTCATCCGGGGAGGCGGACATGTCCCGCAGGCGAGGCCGATAGATCCTGATCTCCCCCTGCTTGAGATGACGAGTCACGAGTGCAAGTACTACATCCGGCTCACGGTTCGTGACCGTCCCGGGGTACTTGCGCAAATTGCAGGCGCTCTCGGGGATATGGACATTAGCATCGCATCTGTGTTGCAGATGGACTCCGATCCGGAGCGTGGGAATGCCGATCTTGTGATAATGACGCACCCGGCGAGAGAGGCTAATATGCAGAGAGCGGTCGAGCGTATCGACTCCCTCGGGGATGTAGACACCCTCGCAAACCTGATTCGTGTGGAGTCTTACCCCTCGGACAGGTAACCGCCTGCCCAATAATCTCAACCATTCTGGAATTCTGAACCTATCAGGCTGAGTCTCTCGCGAAAGTGAGCGGCCTATGGGTTCTGTACGGAGCCTCTGTTTGGGAATGCTTGGCGGCGTAATGGAGCGGTACGGCAGCTATCTGCCGATGACCTCCAGTACGCCAATTGTGACCCTGGGTGAAGGAAGCACGCCCCTCGTTCGCTCACGGGTTATCGGTCCGGAGCTTGGGTGTGAAACCCTGTATTTCAAGCTAGAAGGTTGCAACCCCACCGGCTCCTTCAAGGACCGCGGAATGTGCTTCGCCGTCGCCAAGGCGATTGAAGACGGGGCGCAGCACATCATCTGCGCATCAACCGGCAACACGAGCGCATCAGCCGCCGCATACGGAGCACGCTACGGACTTAGCACCGTCGTGGTCGTGCCGGCGGGCGAGATCGCCATCGGCAAACTTGCACAGGCGATGGCGTACGGTGCCAGAATCCTGGCGGTTAACGGCAACTTTGACGATGCGTTGAGACTCGTCCGGGAAGCCTCTGAGCAGCTTGAACTCGCACTCGTGAACTCGGTCAACCCATTCCGGATCGAGGGCCAGAAGACCGGCGCCTTCGAGATCGTTGACGAGTTGGGTGACGCTCCAGATTTCCTTTGCATACCCGTCGGCAACGCCGGCAACATCACGGCCTACTGGCGCGGGTTCAATGAGTACAAAGACAAGACAGACGGCCGTGTGCCACGCATGATGGGCTTCCAGGCGGCCGGTGCTGCGCCGATCGTGGACGGCGCCCCTGTCCTCAAACCTCGGACCGTCGCCTCGGCAATCAAGATCGGCAATCCTGCTAGCTGGCGATACGCAGAAGAGGCACGAGACGAATCTGACGGCATGATTGAGGCGGTGACGGATGACCAGATCATCGACGCATACCTGAGACTTGCCCGTCAGGAAGGGATTTTCTGCGAGCCCGCCTCCGCAGCCTCGGTCGCGGGCATGCTCCGTTTGCCTGAATTAGGAGTATCTTTAGCCGGTCGCACTGTTGTCTGTATCTTGACCGGCAACGGATTGAAGGATCCGTCCACGGCGGAGCAGCGGGCTTCAGTTGAGCTCGAGTATGTCGAGCCCGATTTCGACCAGTTCGAGGCCGTCCTCAGGAGCGACCCCAAATCATCCATTTGAATCACGGATACAGAACCACGGACACGTCTGAATCGAACCTGTCGGACCCGCACTGTCGGCTCGTCATCGCCGAGCCTGGTCCCTATATTGTGATAAGCGTTCCAGAATTGACGCAAAGGACGCGAACCTGTGAGTGATCTTGAGGTCCGTATAGAGACCTTTGATAGTGTTGGGCATGACTGGGAACGACTTCTTTGTGAATCTTCGGATCTGTCACCGTTCGCAACCCCCGCATGGCAACAGACGTGGTGGCAGATGTTTGGCGGCGACGCCGATCTAAAGCTGCTTACCGTGGTGCAGGACGGGAATGTGAAGGGCATCGCTCCGTTCATGCGCCGTGGCGATGAGGTGTCCTTTCTCGGAGAGTCTGACCTCGTCGATTACCATCACTTCCTTCATTCGGGCATCGAAGCTGCAGCCTTTTACGACACGGTGTTTGGACACCTGTCCGGGGTCGAATCGTTGAACTCGGTCAGGCTGACGTCCGTGCCTGAGTGGTCCGCCGCTTACAAGGCCGTACCGGCCGCCGCCCGCGCCGCAGGCTGGCATGTAGAGGAGACGTTTGAGGACGTTTCTCCGGGTATCGAGCTAACAGACACCTGGGACGATTATGTGTCAGGGCTGACCAAGAAAGACCGCCACGAACTGCGCAGGAAACTGCGACGGCTTGAACGGTCTGGCGAGATCAGCCACGTCGAGTACTGCACGCCTGAAGACATCACCGCCAACCTTGATGACTTCGTGCGTCTGCACCGCATGAGCACCCCTGATAAGGCCGAGTTCATGACGGACCACAGGGAAGAGTTCTTCCGGGCCGTGGTGACAAACCTTGCCAAGGTTGGAATCTCCCGCCTCTACTTCCTGGAGGTCAATGGCGTACGCGCTGCCACCTCTATCTGTTTTGTACACGGCGATAGCCAGCTCGTTTACAACAGTGGCTACGATCTAGTGCACCGAGCGTTAAGCGTTGGGCTGCTCAATCACGCCATGACGATCAAACTCGCCATCGAAAACGGAGTCAGGTACTTCGATTTCCTTCGGGGCGATGAGTCCTACAAATACCACCTTGGAGCCCATGACCGTTCCCTCTACAACCTTGTCTTCACGCGGGCCTAACGGATCCAGGTTCTCAACCGGCCCCGAATTCTCAGAATTCCAGGGCCGCCCGGAACTCCGTATCGCCGTCCTGACGGTGCATGGTTGTCCTGTTGTGCGCGCCGGCGAAAAAGATGCCGGCGGCATGAACGTTTATGTGCTTGCGACCGTCAGGGAGCTGGCGTCCCGCGGCGTCAGGCTGGACGTGTTCACGCGATCCCATGACCCGTCAGATCCGCAGATTATCGATCTGGCGCCGGGAGCGCGGGTGATCCATCTGAAAGCTGGTCCCGTGAGGCCGGAGAAAAACACCGTTTACGACCTCCTGCCGGAGTTCACGGACCGCGTCGCCGAATTCGTTAGAGAAGAAGGCGGCGAGTACGACGTGATCGTCAGTCATTACTGGCTGTCTGGGCTTGTGGGAGAAAAACTGGCGGCGCTATGGGCGCTGCCACACGTCACTAGTTTCCACACACTGGCCGAAGTAAAGCGACGTGCACGGCCGGGTGAGATGGAGATTCCTGAGCGATCAATAGGGGAACGGCAGATCGCCAGAAACTCAGACCGGGTTGTTGCATGGAGCGCACACGAGCGCGATCTGCTTGCCGAGCTGTATGGCGCGGATAAAGACCGGGTACTGATAATTCCGCCCGGGGTCGACACGAAGTTGTTCCGGCCCCATGACAGGCTGAAATCTCGTCGAGTGCTTGGCCTTCCTGAAGACGGCAAGATCCTGATGTACGTCGGGCGCGTTGAGCGCCTTAAAGGCATCGAGATTCTTATCGAGGCCGTCGCCGGTTTGGATGAGGAAGACAATGTCACGCTTCTCGTGATCGGAGGGGATGAGATCGACCCGGAACGGCAGCGACTCGGTCAAGTGGTTGATCGACTTGGCATCACCGATCGTGTGAGGTTCTTGCCTTCCGTAAAACAGGAGCAGTTGCCCGAGTACTACTCGGCGGCAGATGTCTGCGTGTTCCCGTCTTATTACGAAAGTTTCGGACTGGCGGCCCTTGAGGCAATGGCCTGTGGAACGCCGGTTGTGGCATCCCGCGTAGGCGGTCTCCCGTCGATCGTGCGAGAGGGTGAAACCGGCTACCTGATCCCGTCACGCTGCCCGGCGGCGTTCATTCAGCGGATAGAGATACTGACGATCAACGATCACCTGAGAACCTTGATGGGACGAGCCGCCCGTGAGCGTGCGCTGGAGCTGAGCTGGGGCGTTGCGGTAGACAGGTTGCTGGGCGTGTTCTGCGGGCTTGCAGAAGAACGCGTGCTGGACTCACTGGAAGCCATCGGAGCTCCGGCTGCGGATTAGCTCGACGCACCGCTCCACTGGATTTTCGATTACTCGAGAGTGACGGTAGCAAACCAGATGTGACCGCGTCCATTCCCCTCTCCCAGCGAGAGAGGCCAGATGCATCTGGGGTAAGGGCGATGATCCTCTTCCCAATAGCCCTTTAGCCCGCGAGGTTCTTCTCGTACCAGTATTGCTCGCCTATTTTCTTGAAGCCCAGGTCTTTGTAGATTCGGCGCGCTGAGAGATTCTCGCCATCGACCTCCAGGTCGATCACACCTGCACCGCGTTCTCTGAGATGCCGCAATCCGGCGGCGATCACCGCCGAGCCGACTCCCCTGCCCCGCTGACTCGGCAGCACGCCCGTCATCTCGATCATTCCCGTCATCTCGCCTGAGTCGTCGTTGCTCTCGGTAACGCTCGTCCATATATAGCCGATCACGCCACCGGAAGAATCCTCGGCGATCAGGATGTCGCCGGGCGCGCCCCTCATCTCTACGTACCCTGCTATCTGCTCCGGCGTGTTCGGTGCGAAGCCGAACGATCCCTCAAACGCCGCGTTTTGAACGATTGCCAAGGCGGCCTCGTCGGATCCCGACACGAACGGGCGTAACGTGACCCCTTCCGGCAGTGGTCGGTAATCGCCCTCCAGGTAGGCCGGCGCTGGCCGGTATTTCAGCTCGTTGAATATCCGGATCTGTTTGTAGCCAGCGGCGTCCATAAACGACCGCAATCGCGAATTCGTGTGGTGGACGTTCACCTGATGGACCGCTACTCCGGCCTCGCGCGCACGGCGCTCCAGCCGGGCCAGCAGCAGCCTGCCGATCCCCTGACCGCGGGCGCTTTCGATCACGCCGAACTCGCCAACGGCACGGTCGATTGCCGGCTCTACCGCAGCGATGGCGCCGCCAATAAACTCGCCCGACTGCTCGGCGATGAACACGTTATCGAGCGGATCAGCCCCGGGGAGCTCAAGACGCGCCCGGAAATGCGAACGCTCTTCATCGGCGTCCGCATCGGAAATGCCGGTCACCGCCGCCCGCGTGGCGAATACGGCGTCAAAATCGTCCCAGGAGAAATTTCGGATATCGGTTGCGGCGCTCAAAGAGGCTCCCGTCGTACTGGCGGATACGACCGTATAAGTCGCTGGACGAGCGTACACCGGTGATGGCAGCGCGTGTTGCTGACCGTATTTGGACTCCGCTAGAGATCGCCGGACAGCTTGATTAGTCCGTGAACCACATTTCAGGCATCCCCTGGACGCCCGCCTGCTCCATTCCCTCTCTTAGTTCGGGGGACTGGAGATATTCCTGCGCCCTTGAGACGCTCTCCACTTCAAGTACCACCGTTAATTCGTTGGTGTTATCAACACCCCGGTGCACTCCAATACGGAGATTCCGTGAGAGCTACGGTGCGTTTCGTCAGCGTCGAAAGCCGGTTTCCACACGTCGAAATTTTCCACTGTGTGACGGACGAAAAGATGTGGCATGTTTGCTTTCCCGCGGATTGGTGACTATCGGAAGCCGTACAGTACCAAAGTGCTCCACGAAATCAAACTGAACCACTACCGGATTGCCAGTTTCGTTGACGGCTCTTATGGCGTGCCGATACAATTAGCGGCTACACGCTTTGACGGGGAGTAGTACCGATCAAGCGGGCTGAGCCGGTGGTTGTGTGAACCGGCGCCCGACTATTGGGAACTCGCCCCTGAGCCTCTGACCTGAATCGCTCCGTTTAGAACGGGGTACCCAGGGTTAGACGGATGCCTCCGTTACCGGCATTGAGTGGTCTCGGTTGGTGTTCATACCGACGAGGCAACAAAGGTGGTACCGCGGGAGTAAGTCTCGTCCTTTGAGGGGCGGGGCTTTTTTTGTGCGTTTTTCTGAATATGGAACTGCATGAATGATTCGCCTGCCACAACCGTCTCCCGTCATGGGAGTCCAGACACATATTGAGTCTGGGTTGGGAACTTCTCCCTCACCCGAGTCCTGTCCCCAATGGACAGGAAATTAAGGGAAGGCATAAGACCGGGTCCGGAAGGCTCGGAAGACAGGTAATAATGAAAAAGACAGGTGGCCAGATAGTCTGCGAGGCTCTCGTTCGCGAGGGCGTTGACGTGATATTCGGGCTTCCGGGCGGAGCGATTTTGCCGCTCTATTCAACGCTCGGAAGTTATCCGGAGCTGCGCCACGTACTTGTACGCCACGAAGAAGGCGCCAGTCTGGCTGCCGACGGTTACGCACGCGCCTCCGGCAAGGTTGGCGTCTGCATGGCGACTTCCGGTCCCGGCGCGACCAACCTCATCACGGGGCTGGCCACGTCGATGATGGACTCCGTCGCAGTCGTGGCCATTACCGGTCAGGTCGGGCGCGCCTCCATCGGCAGTGACGCCTTCCAGGAGACCGACATCACTGGCGCCACCCTCCCGGTCACCAAGCACAACTACCTTGTGATGGACACGCACGACCTGGCGGCGACCATCAAGGAAGCCTTCCACATCGCACGAACCGGCCGTCCGGGCCCGGTCTTGATCGACATCCCACGGGACGTCCAGGCCGAGGAGATCGAGTTCGACGAGGCGGAGTACGACAAGCCGGTCTCACTGCGCGGCTACAACCCGCCGACCACTGCGGACGAAGCCGAAGTAGCCGCCGCCGCAAAACTGATCAATGAAGCGGAACGGCCCGTGATCCTGGCCGGACACGGCGTCATCATCTCGCGCGCATTTGACGAACTCCGTGAGCTGGCGGAGAACGCCCAGATTCCGGTCATCACGACCCTGCTGGGGATCAGCTCGTTCCCGGAGGACCACGTGCTTAGCACTGGCTTCCCGGGCATGCACGGCATGGCTTACTCAAGCCTCGCGCTGGACCAGGCGGACCTGTTGATCAACATCGGAGCGCGCTTCGATGACCGGATCACCGGGGACACCAAGCGGTTTGCCGTCAACTCGAAAAAGATCCATATCGACATCGACCCGGCGGAGCTCGGCAAGAACATCAAGGTAGAAGCGCCGGTGCTAGGCGACGTTCGACACGTTCTCAACCAGTTGAACCCGATGGTCAACAAGACGACACACACAGAGTGGGTCCAGCACATCGAGCACCTGAAAGCGGAACACCCATCCCTCAGAATTCGCGAATCCGATGACCTGCTCGGCCAACAGGTCGTTAAGGCGATCTCGGACGCTACGAATGGCGATGCCCTCGTGGTCACCGGTGTTGGTCAGCATCAGATGTGGGCGGCACAGCACTACCAGTTCAAGAACGCCAACTCCTGGTTTACCTCCGGTGGTCTCGGCACGATGGGTTACGAAATTCCGGCAGCCATGGGCGCTCAGTTCGCGCACCCGGATAAAGAGGTGTGGACGTTTGCCGGCGACGGCGGCATCCAGATGACGCTGTCCGAGTTCGCGACCATCGCTGAAAATAAGCTGCCGGTGAAAATCGCCATCCTGAACAACAACATGCTCGGGATGATCACCCAGTGGCAAGACATGGTATTCAACAAGAACTTCTACGCAAACAGTTACACCGGAAACCCGGACTTCGTGAAGCTGGCAGAGGCGTACGGCATAAAGGGGATCCGCGTGACCAGCGAGGACGAGCTTGAGGGAGCCATTCAGGAAGCACGTGATCACCCGGGACCGGTCGTGCTCGACTTCGTGATACGGGCGGAAGAGAACGTTTTCCCGATGATCCCGTCCGGCCAGTCCGTGGAACAGCTGATAGAGGAGAGCCTCTGATGGCGGAAATCATCGCAAACGGACTGGCGCGCCGCACGTTGGTGGCGCTGGTCGAAAACAAGCCCGGCGTTCTGGCCCGCATCGCGAGCCTGTTCCGCCGACGCGGGATAAACATCGCCAGTCTAGCGGTCGGCGCATCCGAGCACAGTGACCTGTCCCGGATGACCTTCGTCGCGGAGGGTGATCCGTCCACCGTGGGGCATATCGCAAAGCATCTGGACAAATTGATCGAGGTTGTGGAGGTCTCAGACATAACCGACAACAACGTTGTATGGCGGGAGATGGCGATGGTGCGCGTTCACGCGACGCCAGATAGCCGTCCCCGGGTGATCCAGCTTGCAAACATCTTTCGCGTGAGCATCGTCGACGTGGGCGCAGAAGCCGTGACGATGGAGATCACCGGAGACACGGAAAAGATCGACTCCATGATCACTCTCATGGAAGAGTTCGGCGTTGAGCAGGTCATGCGCACAGGCCGGGTCGCGATGCTGCGGTCCGCGCTTTCACAGGGCGGCGAAGACGGCGAGTTTGGCGATCAGATATCGAGCAACATCATCCCCAGATCGGGCCTTGATTCCGGCAGCGTTTAGCGCAGCCGGAAAATAACCGAACATCACGCAAATAAACACAGCGGCGTAGCAACGCCAAAAGGAATCTGGATGGCGACTCTCTACTACGACAAGGACATCGACACGGCCCCTCTAAAGGAGTCGAAGATCGCAATCCTCGGCTACGGAAGCCAGGGGCACGCGCACGCGCAAAATCTCAAAGACAGCGGTTTTGACGTGGTGGTCGGGTTGTACGAAGGCTCAAAATCCAAGGCTAAGGCCGAGGAAGACGGGCTGGAAGTCATGAGCGTTGCGGACGCTGTGAAGGCGGCGGACGTGGTGATGTTCTGCCTGCCGGACACCACCGTGGCCGAGGTGTACAAGAACGAGGTCGTAGACAACCTGGAAGAGGGCAACATGCTGATGTTCGCCCACGGCTTCGTCATCCACTACGAACAGGTCAAGCCGCCCGAAGGCGTGGACGTCACGATGATCGCCCCAAAGGCCCCCGGCCACCGCGTACGAGCGGTGTATGAGCAGGGTCTCGGAGTTCCGTCTCTCATCGCCGTCCACCAGGACGCGACCGGTAACGCACACGCCCGTGCGCTGGCGTACGGCGCCGGAATCGGCAGCGGCCGGGCGGGAATCCTTGAGACGACCTTCAAAGAGGAGACCGAGACAGACCTCTTCGGTGAGCAGGCCGTTCTATGCGGTGGAGTCACATCCCTTATCAAGGCCGGCTTTGAGGTGCTCACGGAAGCGGGTTACCAACCGGAGTCGGCCTACTTTGAAGTTCTCCACGAACTGAAGTTGATCGTGGACCTCATCTACACCGGCGGCCTCGAAGGAATGCGCGACTCCATCAGCACGACCGCGGAGTACGGCGACTACACACGAGGACCGGTAATCATCGGCCCAGAGGTCAAGAAAAACATGCAAGAGGTTCTCAGGCAGATCCAGTCCGGCGAGTTCGCCCGGGAATGGATTGCCGAGAACGACGAAGGCCTGCACCGCTACAAGGCGTTGCAGGAAGCGGACAAGGCTCACCCGGTTGAAGAGATCGGCCGTGAGTTGCGCAGCATGATGCCCTGGCTGGAGTCGACAACCTAACCCCGGAAGGATCGCCACACCCTAGAGCGTTAAAGGCAACACTCTGAAGCAGAAGAAAGCACCCTGAGGTTCTCGAAGGGCGTTCACAGAGGCGGCAGCGATCAGAACCTGGGCGGGAGTTTAAATATGGCAGAGACCGACGTAGCAAAAACTGACAAAGTCATCATCTTTGACACCACCCTCAGGGATGGTGAGCAGTCCGCAGGCGCGGGACTGACGCCGGACGAAAAGTTCCGGATAGCACGGCAACTCCAGAAACTTGGCGTCGATGTGATCGAGGCCGGGTTTGCCGCAAGCTCCCCCGGAGATTTTGAGGCCGTGCAACGGATCGCACGTGAAATAGACGGCCCAGTCATTTGCTCGCTCGCACGTGCGGTGCCGGGCGATATCGATGCCGCGTGGGACGCGATCAAGGACGCGAAACGGCCGCGTATCCACGTCTTCCTCTCCAGTTCCGAGATCCACATGGCGCACCAGATGCGCAAGGGAGCCGAGGACATCCTTGGCATGGCGGTCGACGCCGTAACGCGGGCGGCTTCCCACTGCAAGGACGTCGAATTCTCGCCGATGGACGCCACGCGGACCGATCCCGAGTACTTGTACCGGGTCCTCGAAGCTGTCATCGATGCCGGCGCCACCACGGTCAACATCCCGGACACGGTCGGCTACTCAAACCCGGTGGAGTTCGGTGCGCTTATCAAAAGCGTATTCGAGAGGGTCCCAAACATCCATAAAGCGACCGTCAGCGTCCATTGCCACAATGACCTCGGGCTAGCCGCAGCAAACAGCCTCGCCGCCGTTGAGAACGGCGCACGCCAGGTTGAGGGCTGCATAAACGGACTCGGCGAACGCGCCGGGAACGCCTCGCTTGAAGAAGTGATCATGGCGCTGGAAACGCGTGAAGATCACTACGGGACGAAGAGCAGCATCAACACGGAAGAAATCGGCCCATCAAGCCGTCTGGTTGCAGATCTGTTCGGGTTCGCAATCCAGCCAAACAAGGCCATCGTCGGACAGAATGCCTTCAGGCACGGGTCCGGTATCCACCAGGACGCCTACCTGAAAGAGCGAACGACCTTCGAGATCATGGAGCCGGAATCCGTCGGCTGGCGCGGCGAGGCGATCGTAATGGGGAAGTTATCCGGACGTGCGGGTCTACGATCACGACTCGGCGATCTGGGCTACGAACTCAGCGATGAAGAGCTGGCCGACCTGTTCCCGAAGTACAAGGGTCTCGCCGACCAGAAACGCGAGGTCACGGATTTCGATCTGCAGGCGCTCATGTCAGAGCAGCACCGCTTCTCTGAGACGGACCAGCAGTATCGGTTTGAGGGTGTAAAGGTAGAGGCCGGAGACATGGTTACGCCGTCAGCGACGGTGACGGTGGGGCTCCCCAACGGCGAGTCGAAGACCGTCACCGCGCAGGGCACCGGGCCCGTGGACGCAGTCTGCAAGGCGGTCGATCAGATCGTCGAACCGAAATGCAACCTGACAGAGTTCGCGGTCGCTTCGGTAACGGACGGCATCGACGCCATCGGCGAGGTGACGATCCGTGTCGAGGACGCCGAGGGACACATCTACGCAGGCCGTGGCGGGGACACCGACATCATCGTCGCCTCGGCGAAGGCCTACATCAACGCAATTAACCGGATGGGTGTTCTCGGTCCCGACCAGACCAACATCACTTTTACTGAGTAGGCGCACCGGGTAAACGACCAGTTAACGCCAGAACACGGAATGCCCTATAGAATTGCGCCCCGGCCGGTTCCTCTAGTCGAGGGAACTGGGGCGCGGTTCTGCCCGGGTCCGACGGGCCGAAACAATATTTGGAAATTATCGAGGCTGCCCAAGACATCGGGTAGTTCCCTCGAACCGAGACCGAATTAATGGACGGAGAAACTGATTCCAGCTATGCCCAAGACGATGCCAAAAACGATGTTTGAGAAGATCTGGGAGAAACACGTGGTCCAGGAAGAAGAGGGCAAGCCATCGCTCCTCTACATCGACCTCCACCTCGTACACGAGGTGACATCGCCACAGGCGTTTGAGGGTCTCCGGCTTTCCAATCGCAAAGTCCGACGCCCCGACCTTGTGGTCGCGGTCGCCGACCACGACGTTCCGACCACGCCACGCGATACCGAGGTCGTCATCGAAGACCCGATCGCAAAGCAGCAGCTCGAAACGCTGGACAAGAACACTCGCGACTTCGGTATCGAACTGTTCGACATGTACTCCCCGGACCAGGGCATCGTCCACGTGATCGGCCCGGAGATGGGAGTCACGCAGCCCGGTATGACGATCGTATGCGGCGACAGCCACACCGCCACCCACGGCGCGTTTGGCGCGCTTGCGTTTGGCATCGGCACGTCGGAAGTCGAGCACGTCCTGGCAACCCAGTGCCTGATGCAGGCACGACCGAAGACGATGGAGATCCGCGTGAACGGCGACCTTCAACCGGGCGTCACCGCGAAGGACCTGATCCTGTCCATCATCGGCCAGATCGGCGTCGCTGGCGGCGTGGGCCATGTCATCGAATTTACGGGCCAGGCCATCAGCGATCTCAGCATGGAAGGGCGGATGACGGTCTGCAACATGACGATCGAGGGCGGAGCTCGTGCCGGGATGATCGCCCCGGACGAGAAGACGTTTGAGTACCTCAGGGGCCGCAAGAAGGTTCCTCGGGGAGACGCCTTTGATGAAGCGGTGGAAGGCTGGAAGCACTTCGTTACGGACGAGGACGCCGAGTTCGACGCACTTGTCGAGATCGATGCTGAGGCGATCGAGCCCCGCGTGACCTGGGGCACGAACCCGGGGCAGGTAGCGGAGATCACTGGCAACGTGCCGAATCCTGAAGATTTCGAGTCCGCCGATGAGCGGGAGAACGCAGCCCGGGCACTCGATTACATGGGCCTCACAGCAGGCCAGCGAATCACTGATTTAAAAGTTGACCGTGTCTTCATCGGCTCCTGCACGAACGGGCGAATTGAAGATATGCGCGCCGCAGCCGAGATCGCAAAGGGGCACAAGGTCGCGCCGGGCGTACGCGCAATGATCGTGCCCGGATCCACGCCCATGAAGAAGCAGGCGGAGGAAGAGGGGCTGGACCAGATATTCATAGAAGCCGGGTTCGAGTGGCGCACCGCAGGGTGCTCCATGTGCCTGGGCATGAACCCGGACATACTCTCGCCCGGGGAGCGCTGCGCATCCACCTCCAACCGGAACTTCGAGGGGCGGCAGGGGCGGGGCGGACGCACGCACCTCGTCAGCCCGGCGATGGCGGCGGCGGCGGCAATCGAGGGACACTTCGTAGACGTACGTGACTGGGAGAGGCAAGAAGCCTAGGGGCTTAACCGTCTCAGTTCCCGCCCCGATTTCGACTTTGGGACGGGCGTTCTTCAGGCCAACACATGTCTACCAGTCCCGACCAACCCGGCTACAACTCAGGTCGGACGATGTTCATCGTAATCACGGGGATCGTCTCCGTGATGGTGGTGTTGGCGCTCGTCCTGGCGTGGGTTGATAGCAAGATGCTGAACGAGATCAACGGCTATAAATCAGCCGGCCTTACCGATCTCCCGTCAAACAACGCAAATCCGGAAGAGTTACTGGAGTTCGCCGACAAAGTTGGGATCGAGTGTGTTTCTATCGAGGATCTGTTCTCCGGCACCGGCGCGTGTGGTGATGTGCTGGATGTCGCACGGACGGTCAACGACTACAAATCAGACCACTCCGTGATATGGGCGTCCGTGTCCATATTCGGAATCGCTTTAGTCGTGACATTCACCATGTTCATCCACCAGGCAAGTTCCAACCTGCGGCACTTACGTATCGCAGGCCAGAAATTCACTCCGGGGTGGGCCGTCGGGTGGTTCTTCATACCGTTCATGAATATTTACAAACCCACCCGCATCGTGGGTGAACTGGCGAAAGCATCCAGGTCGACCGATACCAAAAATCCCAGAGCGTGGCAGAATGCTAACTCGCAAGACGGGAAGTTCATCAGTTCATGGTGGACGCTCGTCATTATGGCGGTTCTGTTCGGCCCGAGAGGGATCTCCCTTTTCGTCGGCCGTGGGAACATCGAGGACTGGGCGGCAGCGGGACGGTTGCTGGTGTTGTCAGACCTTTTTCAGGTGCTACCGCTGGTGTTGACCGTTATTGTTATATTCCGACTTCAGCGTGCACAGGAAATTCGACATCAAATAATGCTTGCCCGGCGATCCCGGGTGGCAGGAAATTCGTAACACCTCAACCAGGCGGAGAGAATTAACGCCGTTGGCGTGATCCCGCTAGAACAAAGCCAACTCATCAACAGGACAGAACATTGGACCCTTTGAAGAAGGTAACGGGGATCGTCGCTCCGCTCGACCGAGCGAACGTGGACACAGACCAGGTGATCCCAAAACAGTTCTTGAAGCGAATAGAACGGACCGGCTTCGGCGAGTTCGCTTTCTTCAACTGGCGATACCTGGAGGATGGCGTCCCCAACCCGGATTTCATCCTGAACAGGGCGGAGTACCAGAACGCTCCCATCCTCGTCGCCGGCCCGAACTTCGGTTCAGGCTCATCGCGTGAACATGCGCCGTGGGCATTGAAGGAGTACGGCTTCATGGCGGTGATCGCCCCCAGTTTTGGCGACATCTTCCGCAATAACTGCTTCCAGAACGGCATGGCGCCCGTCATCCTTTCACAGGCCGGCGTGGACACCATCATGGCCCGCGCCCTCCGAAATCCCGGCTACAGTCTGACGGTGGATATCGTGGAGCAGCGGGTGTATGACGAGGAAGGTTTCTCGGAATCGTTCGAGATGGAGCCTTTCCGGCAAGAATCGCTGATGGAAGGGCTCGATGAGATAGAGCGCTCACTACAGAACAACGACGCAATTACCGAATTTGAAGAGGCACACCCTGCACGCTGGTAGCGGTGCGGTTGTTAGCCCTGTGAGGAGAAAGAATATTGGAACTTAAGATCGCTGTCATCGGTGGTGACGGAATCGGCCCGGAAGTCACGGCCGAATCCGTAAAAGTACTCGACGCTGTCGGGCGACGCTTCGGTCACGATTTCACCTGGCGGACGGGCCAAATGGGCGGCTGCGCGATAGACAAGTACGGCACGCCCCTACCTGACGAGACGATGGACACCATCCTGGGTTGCGATGCGATCTTATTCGGCGCCGTCGGAGGTCCGAAGTGGGACGATCCGCGAGCGAAGACCCGGCCCGAAGACGGCATTCTGCGCATCCGCAAGGAACTCGGACTGTTCGCAAACGTACGGCCGATCAAGGTCTATCCAGAACTTGTACATTCCTCTCCACTCCGCCCAGAGCAGCTTGAAGGCGTGGACATGGTCATCCTCCGGGAGCTGACCGGGGGCCTGTATTTTGGACGGCCGAAGAAGCGCTGGGAGAACGCCCGCGGACGAAGAGCAGTCGATACTCTCTCTTACACCGAGAAGGAGATCGAACGAGTCGTACGTGTCGGTTTCGAGATGGCCCGCAACCGTCGCGGTAAGCTCACGTCTGTGGACAAAGCGAACGTTCTTGAGACCGGCCGGCTCTGGCGCGAGATCACGATCGAACTCCACCACGAGTACCGTGACGTGGAGCTGAACCATGTGCTGGTGGACAACGCCTCCATGCAGCTGATCACAAACCCCGCTCAATTTGACGTGATCGTCACTGAGAACACCTTCGGCGACATCCTGTCTGATGAAGCGTCTGTACTTTCCGGCTCTATAGGCATGCTGCCGTCAGCCAGCCTGACCAGCCCGCCCCCGAAAAAGGGTGCACGACGACGACGCGGTGGAAAGCCGGCCCTCTACGAACCCATCCACGGCAGCGCCCCGGACATCTCCGGACATGGCGTCGCTAACCCGGTGGCCTCGTTGCTGAGCAGCGCAATCATGCTGCGTTGGTCCTTCGGCCTCTATGAGGAAGCTGACGCCATCGAAAAGGGCGTGGGCGCAGTTATGTCAGAAGGCTTCCGAACGCGAGACATCGCGAGCGAGGACGACAAGTGCATCGGCACCGTCCAGTTTGGCGACATGGTGGCAAGCGCAGTCGGCGGGTAGCACCGCCGTGTGTAGGGGCGTAGACAATACGCTCACGCGCCTCACGGGCAATCATCCACAAAAGGT
Source organism: Dehalococcoidia bacterium (assembly GCA_046583455.1). GTDB lineage: Bacteria > Chloroflexota > Dehalococcoidia > Lucifugimonadales > Lucifugimonadaceae. The sequence continues at coordinate 26,201 of JAYGCG010000026.1, forward strand.
CTCAGTAACCGGCGGGTCGTTCTCTTTGTCTATGACGATACGTATATCGCTTAACGGGGTCTCTTCCCCCTCGAACACGAGATAGACAAACCCTTGGGGCGTCAAAACAAGCCGCTTGATGAACCGGTAAGGAGATCCGTACTTCTCGAGGTGATCGGTGCCACAATCCTTCAGATACAGGACTATTTGCTCGCCGGATATAAATGTCATCTCGTCATCTAACTCGAACATGTCGGGAGGTAAGTCGCCTCCCCACCAGTTCACCAGGATCGATTCACTTTCCGGTATCTCACCTTTGAGGGACTGACCTACCGACATAGTCCAGGGCGTAAAAATCTGGGGCGAAGATCCCCATCTCAGTTGATCCAGTGGAACCTGTGGCATTCTCCCTTCCACAGTCACGCCAGGGCGCTCTCCGGAGACCGTCGTCCAGAACGGGTCCCCGGGCTCTTCCACGGTGGCGATCACGATAAGATCCGCCCTTCTCGCCGCCTCCACATGATCCGGCGCGTTCTCCAAATTATCGGAAGAACGCATGTGAATCCCGTCATCAGGGTCGTCCGACAACACGCTCACAGATATCGGGGTTGCGGTCGGATCGGAAGCCGGCGCGTCCGTTGTCGTCTCCGCTTCCGTTCCCGTTGGAGAGTCGGTTGGCTCGGGTTCGGGTTCGTCGCCTGATGAGCAAGCGAGTGTGGCCAATCCCGCCACGGCGACGATCAGCACAAGCAAGAACCGGACTCGTAGGTTCAACACGCCTACCTCTGTTGTTTCGATCGATATCCGAACCCGTAAGCCGGTATCAGGGGACCATATCGACAATCGCCGACAAGATTAGGAATGTCGGCACATGATCGATCACGCGCGAATTCAGTTTGACCTCAATCCATCCGAATTCGAACGGTGTAATCGCCCATCCAACTCGGAGGATTTACCTGTGGAGATGTTGATAATGCCAGCCTGTCACACTGACAACACGGTCAAAATGACGTGACACTGCGCCACGCTAGAATTGAGTATGTATCCGGTCAACCCGAGTTCGAACTGTGTAACCGCCATTCCAGGTCGGCGGATTCTCCTGTGGAGCGGAGGTGGGAAGTCCACCCCGGCCCGCGCCCTCGGAGCGAAGCTTGATCTACCGGTCGTGGAGTTGGAAGCCATCCGGATGGCTTCCCGCATACTGTGGTGAGTCCGAACGCAAAACGCCGGGAGCCTCGTTTGACCGAATCTGCACAAAAGCGCACACGCACTCTGCTCCACTGGGGTGTCTATGACATTGAGGTGGAGGACGAACGCATCGTCGCAGCGCATCCGTGGGCGGACGACCCCGATCCTTCCGATATCGGCCAGTCCATCCCCTCCGCGGTCCACCACGAATCCCGGATAACGCAGCCGATGGTCCGCAGCGGATGGCTGAAACACGGACCTCGAAGCAATGGCGGAGGCCGAGGAACCGAGCCGTTCGTCCCGGTTAGCTGGGACCGGGCCTTTGATCTGGTCGCCACGGAGCTGCAACGTGTCAAACACATCCATGGCAACCAGGCCATTTACGGAGGTTCTTACGGCTGGGCATCGGCGGGTCGATTTCACCATGCGCTGAGCCAGATTCACCGCTTCCTCAACCAGATCGGCGGCTACACCGGCTCGGTCAACACCTACAGCTCCGCCGCCAGCGAGGTGATCATCCCGCACGTCTTCGGTATCGGCCACATGCCGTTCACGCAGGGTCAAACTGTGTGGCCGGTGATCGCGCAGCACACCCGTCTGATTGTGATGTTTGGCGGCATGCCTCCCAAGAACACGCAGATCAGCGCAGGGGGCGCGGGCAAACATATCGCCCAGGACTGGCTGCTTAAGTGCAAAGCCAACGGAGTGGAGTTCGTCAACATCAGCCCCCTGAGAGGTGACGCCGCCGAGGGTCTTGATGCTGAATGGCTGGCCCCGAGGCCGAACTCGGATACAGCCCTGATGCTGGGACTCGCCCACACCCTTGCCGTAGAGGAGCTCGCCGATCGTAAGTTCCTCGCCACCTATTGCGAGGGTTACGAGCGGTTCGAACCGTACTTGCTAGGTAGTTCAGACGGTCAGCCAAAGGACGCCGATTGGGCCGCAGCGCTGACCGGCATCCCGGCGGACGCAATACGACAGCTCGCACGCCGAATGGCAGGGGTTCGCACCCTCATCACGGTCGCGTATTCGTTGCAGCGCGGTGATCACGGAGAACAGCCCTATTGGATGGCGGCGGCGCTGGCCTCGATGCTCGGCCAGATCGGGCTCCCCGGGGGTGGCGTCGGATATGGGTACGGCGCATTCGGGCGCATGGGGAGGCCCGCCAGACGTGTCTCCGGTCTGACCTTTCCGCAGGGAACTAACCCCATCCGTGACTTCATTCCGGTCTCCCGGATCACTGAGATGTTGGAGCGACCGGGTGAGGAGTTTGAATACGACGGCAAGCGCCACACCTACCCTGATGCGCGACTTATCTACTGGTGCGGCGGCAATCCATTCCACCACCATCAGGACCTCAACCGTATGATCCGGGCCTGGCAGAAGCCCGAGACGATTATCGTCAACGAGTCGTGGTGGAACGCTATGGCCCGGCATTCGGATATCGTTCTGCCGGCTACTACATCGCTTGAGCGGAACGACATCGGCCGATCCCCGGAAGACACGTTCATCTTCCCGATGCAACAGGCGATCCCGCCGGTCGGCGACGCACGCAGCGATTACGACATATTCACGGGAATTGCTCAAAAGATGGGCGTTGGTGAGTCGTTCACGGAGGGCCGGAGCGAAGACGATTGGCTCCGTCATCTGTACGGCGAGTTCAGGAAACAGATGAGTCGACGGGAAGGGATAGAGATTCCAGAGTTTGACGACTTCTGGAAGCTGGGTGAGGTGGAGCTGCCTACCGAAGATAATGATCGAGTCCACCTGTCAGAGTTCCGGAGCGACCCGGTCAAAAATCCTCTCAAGACCCCATCGGGCAAGATCGAGATCTTCTCGGAGACGATCGATAGCTTCGGATACGAAGACTGTCCGGGGCATGCGACATGGCTGGAGCCATCTGAGTGGCTCGGTGCAGAGCGGGCGGAGAGATTCCCGATTCACATGATCTCGAACCAGCCAACCACCCGGCTACACAGCCAACACGACCCTGGGTCGGTGAGTGTAGCAAGCAAGGTTCAGGGCCGAGAGCCGGTGGCGGTCAACCCGGACGACGCCATATCCCGCGGAATCAAGGACGGCGACGTGGTGCGTGTTTTCAATGATCGCGGAGAGTGCCTGGCGGGGGTGCATGTGGACGAAGGGGTGCGTCCCGGAGTGATCGTACTTTCCACGGGAGCCTGGTACGACCCCGAAACACCCGGGGGGTTGGACCGGCACGGCAACCCCAATGTCCTGACACTGGACAAGGGGACATCAAGCCTCGCCCAGGGCCCGATCGCCCATACAGCGCTGGTGGAAATCGAGAAGTTTGAGGGAGAGTTGCCGCCCGTACGTGCGTTTGAGCCACCGGCGATGTTGACACCGAAATAAGTGGTCTGAAATACGCCCACGCCCTCAATCCCGGTCCGTCGCCAGAAACCCCAGTAGCTCGGCGAGACTGTCGATCACTTCAACGGCGTTCGTGATGTCTGGCTGCTCGTCCGATATCAAGACCCCCATCGCACCTACTTCGGTAGCCCAGTCGATCGACCGGTTGTTGTCATCTACGAACAGCGCCTTCTCTGGCGGAACACCGGCGTGAGCAAGGATGCGATCGTAATAATTCCGGCTGCCCTTCCACGTGTCCACAAGATCCGTGCCGTATGTTTCCGTGAATAGATCTCGAACCCCCATACCCCGTAACGTCGCATCGAGATCGACCGCCTCTGTCCCCGAACCTGCGTAGATGCTGTAGCCCATTTCGTGAAGCTCGCGAATGGCGTTCCCGGCGCCAGGTATTTCGCACTCAATGCGCGCCCAGACGAACTGGTGCGTCGCTCTGGCGAGGTCTGCACACTCATCTTCGTCCGCAGAAGCATCGACCCCCACCAGCTCGCACATGTCGCGGAGCCACTTGATGATATGGATCCGTCGGGCGGCAAGGTAACCGCCGTCGAGCGGGAACTCGTCGAAGGCGTCCATGCTCCCGGCGACAATCGCGGCGTTCGCGTCCGACCACTGCGACGGCGAGCCTCCCAAACGCGGTGCAAGGTAATCGCCGAGGATCGCGCGGTACTGCGGGGCACGCCTGTCGTTGTCGCTCATCGTGCCTCCGTCGGCCTGGAAGATGGATTCGATTCCGTGCAGCCTGTCCAGACTCATGCTCGCTTCCTTTCAAATGTCCAGAACACGCAGCAGTAGACCCGACCGCGCAACGGTGCGCAATCACGCCCGGCAACTCCAGAGTGACCAACCAGGGTTATATCGCCTATCATCCCCGACGCTACGGTTGCGCCAACCGGCTGAAGCCCCGGCCAGGCAATACCCGAGATCCGCAATCAAGTCAGTGGAATCAAAGGGATCACGTTGAGCGAAATCCTGTTTGAAATTGAACCCCCGCGCTGTCGCGGAATGGTGTTCGACGGCGATTCCATGCTCATGGTCCGCTTCAATCCGCCGGACGCGGGCGACCACTGGGAGATCCCCGGAGGGGGCAGCGAGCCCGGTGAGTCACTGAACGACCGCCTTGTTCGTGAGATGCGGGAAGAACCCGGCCTGTCCGTGGAACCAGGACCGATCCGGCACTTGTGCCACGTTGTGGACGGATACATCATCCGCACCCATATCTACTTTGAGGCAACGGCGATCGGCGGCTCGCTGGGTAACTTTGGCGGGATGACCGCAGAAGAATCAAAGTGGTTTGTTGAGCGGAGATTTGTCGAACGCGCCGAAACGTTAGAAATTCCGGCGTTCCCACAGAACGGTATCTGGAACAGGGTGTGGGCCGACCGGGATCGCGGATTTCCGGAGACGGTGTATCTCGGATTGTTCGCGTGGAACGGAACGAGATTTATTTCATCCATTGATCCAGATTCGAAGCCGATTTCGTAAAACTGGACCGTGAAGTAATCGGCCACACACTTAGACAACATTCAGACCAATAGGAGAACCAAACCCATGTCGACACGTCCATTCACCGGCAACCCGTCCCAGGTGATGATGGAGCAGTTCGCTGCGTCCGGCGTGAAGTACGTGTTCTACAACTCCGGGTCCCGTGAGGCGACGTTCTTTGACGCCCTCCACGCCCATCCTGATGTGAACGGCATCCTTGCACTGCACGAAGGCCCGGTGGCGGCGATGGCCGGCGGCTACGCGCAGGTACAGGGCGATCCCGCCGTGATGGTGGTCCACCTCGGCGCCGGTCTGGCGCAGTCGCTCGGCCAACTGTTCAACGCATGGAACGGCGGACTCCCGGTCGTCGTCATCTCGTTTCACGGCGATACAGGCAGCTTTGCCGACTCCGTGATGCTAAATATCGATCATGACTTCGGACCGACGTACTTGTCTGCCCCCTTCACAAAAGCGGCTTGGGCGGTAATCGAACCTGAAGGCTTGCCTGAGGCGATCGAGCGCGCAATCCAGGTGGCGACGGCAGCGCCAACCGGGCCGGTACATATCGCCGTGTACGACCGTCTCCTGGACGCCGCCCCTGTGACGGTCGATATCATCGACTCCAGAATCGCCCCGATCCGCTCCGGCTACGCCGACGATGCCGACCTGGACGGGATCGTATCCGCGCTGCAAGCAGCCGAGAGGCCGATGTTGTACGTGGGCGACGGCGTGTTCAAGAGCGGCGCGAGTGACGCCGTAACAGCGCTGGCTGAACACTACGGTGCGGCGGTGGCCTGCGCATCGCCCGACCTCGTAGGCGTGTCCATAGCTCACCCGCTCCACTGCGGTCCGTTCGGCCCGGCTGCGGCTACCGTGAAGCCTGACTGCATAGTCGCCATCGGCGTGAGACATGCCGGCGCAGGACTACCCGGAGACTACGCCGCGTTCAGATCGGCTGACCGTGTCTTTGCGCTCGGCTCTGACATCACAAACCTTCAGAACATCCCGGCACTGGAAAACGGAATCGTGGCCGACGAGGGCAAGGCGATAACACGGCTGCTGGAAATAGCGCGGGATGCAGGCAGCAGCGACGCGTTCGATAGTCGCCGCACCAGCGCGCTAGAACATGCAGCGTCACTGCGCGCCGCACGTCGTGCCGGGTTACAACCGGGCGGCGATCACGTCGTCCCCGGACGTGTACGACCGCTTGTGCTGCTGGACGCCATCGAGACCGAACTTGCGAGGATCGGCGGCGGCATCATCACTTCCGAGCAGTTCGCCATTCAGCTTGAGTGCATCGAAGCGGTAGACGGCGGCGGGGTGATCACGCATCTCAGGCGGCCCGGTGAGTCAGAGGGCTGGGGCATGGCCGCCGCTGCGGGGGCCAAGGTCGCGGCTCCGCACACGCCGGTCATCGGACTGGTCGGCGACGGCTCCGTCTACTACGCAGACTCTGTGTTCTGGACCGCCGTGGCCCACGGCATTCCGGTGCTGTACATCATCCCCAATAATGCAGCGTACGGCATCGTCGCCACGCTGTTTGCGGCGGCCAGCGGTATTATGCGTGAGACGGGACAGTTCGCAGGTGTCGGCCTCGAAGGGATCGATCCGCTTGGTCTGGCGCGCTCTTATGGACTGGAAGGCGAACGGGTGGACGACGAGGCCGATGTCGCCAGCGCGATCGCTCGCGGGTTGGCCATCGTGGAAGACGAAAAGCGGCCCTATGTTCTGGATGTACGCTTGCCGTCCGGCCTCCCGGAAGGCGCCAGCGCAGCAGCACCGTTCCGACTGTCTGACGCTTAATTCAATAAAAGAGAATGACTAAAGCGATGAGCACAACATTGCCCGACTTCGAATCCGGATACGCGAACGTCAACGGGACGGATCTCTACTACGAGATCGCTGGGTCTGGCACGCCTTTGATCCTGGTCCACGGCCTATCGCTCGATAAACGGATATGGGACAGCCAGTTTGGCATGCTCGCCGAAAACTACCGGGTTATCCGGTACGACGCCCGCGGGCACGGAAAATCTGTCCCAACGTCTACAGATGCCTACTCCCACTCCAAGGACCTCAAGGGACTTATGGACGCCCTCAGCATCGACCGCGCACATCTGGTCGGACTCTCGATGGGTGGACGCACTGTTATCGACTTCACCATCGACAATCCTGGGCGGGCGATTTCACTTGTACCCGTGGACTCTCCACTTCCCGGCATGGATCCTGTCACGGATTTTCCGGGGCGGATAGGAAGAATCATCGCGACGGCAAACGAGTCGGGGATGAGCGCTGCATTGGACATGTGGTGTGCCGACGAGCTTTTCACTCCAGCTGTGAACAACCCGATCAGTGCTGAGCCGCTTGACGAAATCGTGCGTGGATACTCAGGCTGGAACTGGACCAGTGGCGCAACCGTCATTGATCGTGACAGGCCTGCTGCTCAGCTACTGGACACTATCTCAGCTCCAACTCTTGTGATCGTGGGCGAACTAGACCTGCTCGATTTCCATGTCGCTGCGGACGCTATGGAAGCCAATATCACTGACGCCAGGAAATCCGTCATATCCGGCGCAGGACATATGTCCAACATGGAAGACCCGGCTACATTTAACACCCTGTTGAAAGAGTTCCTGTCCGGGATTGAGTGACTGCGAACCGTTCACTCCACCGGCAACGGCGCCCCCCTGAGCAACCACACCATCCGTCGACGCCCTGCCAGTAGAACCGGCGCTGATGTTTCCGATCGTTGACCGTGGCTTGTCCGCGCCCCGAATTCTGCTGAATTCATGCGGATTCAGAGGTTATCATCCCCGCATATGTCAACAAAAATGACCGGCAAGAAAGCCCTTCTTGAAATGCTCCGTGCCGAGGGCGTGACCCACATCTTCGGCAATCCGGGAACCAGCGAATCGCCATTCCTGGACGCGCTGGAAGACTACCCGGACCTCCGATACATCTTGGCGCTCCAGGAAGGCGTCGCTGTCGGCATGGCTGACGGGTACGCCCGCGCCACCAACAAGGCGGCGTTTGTGCAGCTTCACATCGATTCCGGGTTGGCAAACGGCATCAGTTTGATGATCGATGCACTGAACGACGGCACGCCGATGGTGGTCGTCTCCGGTAACTACGACACCCGAAAGTTAGCCGAGTTCCGGGCTGACCTTCCGTCTCTGGTACGCCCGGTAACCAAGTGGTCGGTGGAGGTGACTCACCCGGACCAGATACCGAGCGTGATCCGACGTGCATTCAACGAGGCCAACAGCGAGCCAAAAGGCCCCGTGTACGTTGGGCTATCCGGCAACGCGCTGGACGGCGTGGCGGAGATGAACATCGTTCCGTCCAAACCGATGTACACGTCGAGCGCGCCAGACCCGGTAGCGCTGACGCGTGTGGCCGAGGTGCTGGCCGTTTCCAAACGAGCGCTGATGTTGCTCGGCAATCGGGTCGCCAAATCTGACGGTGTCGCGGAGGCGGTGCGTGTGGCCGAACTTCTTGGCCTGCCGGTCTACACGACACGCGGCTCTGAGGTCAGCTTCCCGACGAACCACCCGCAGTACATGGGCGCTCTGGCAACCCGTCGTCGTGAGCATCGACAGCTTCTGGACGATGCCGATGCGTTGCTGGCCGTTGGCGCAGAGGTGTTTGCCGATCTGTTCTATTTCTCAGACGTCCTCATGCCGTCCACGGCAACTGTCATTCACATCGACCAGCGGCCGGGCGCAGTTGGCAAATCAGAGCCGACCGATATCGGCATCGTGGCAAGTCCCAAGCTGGCGCTGGCCGAGCTGGCAGACGCCCTTGAGGCGTCCATGACGGATGAGGCACGTGCCGCAGCGTCCGAACGGGCGGCGCAGATCGCCGATGTGCGTAACGAGGCTCGGGAACGGTATGCCGCCGCCGCAAAGGCCAAATGGAACAACGTCCCGATGTCGCCCGACCGGGCTATGGCAGAGATCGCAGCCGCACTTCCACCGCGCACAATCGTGGTGGACGACTCATCAAGTCACCGACTCTCCTTCAATCACTACATGCAGTCGCTCGCCCCGGACGAACTCGTGTCCAAGAAAAGCGGATCGATAGGCTGGGGCCTCGGCGCGACGTTCGGGACCAAGCTCGCTAACCAGGACAGGCCGGTGCTCGGGATACTCGGTGATGGCGGGGCGATGATGACCATTCAGGGCTTGTGGTCGGCAGCCAACGATGACATTCCGGCCGTGGTGGTCGTGCTCGACAACGGCGCATACCGAGTGCTCAAGACCAACATGGACATCTACAAACGTGACGTCATCAATGAGCCCGAACCCGGCAGCAACTACCTGTTTATGGACTTCCCGACCCCGTTCGATCTCTCGATCATAGCCCGGGGCATGGGCGTCCATGGCGAGCGGATAACCGACCCCGCAGAGATCGGCCCGGCGCTGAAACGGGCATTCGCATCAGGCAAACCAGCCTTGCTGGATGTCGTGATCGACGGGACCGTGTAGGAGAGAGATCAGACCGTTCCAAAAAATGGTCGTAGGAGTCGATTGGTACCGACCCGAGGGGGTATTGCCATACGCCCATGCAACTGTGAGGGCAGCGCTACTGTCATCCTGAGCCCGGGGTGAAAGTTCTCCCGGCCAGCACTCCATCGCGTTCGATTTCCGCACCTCAACCGATAACCGTAGGGGCGTTACGATCCCTCTCCGCAAAATCGTCGTGAACAGCCATACAGAAGGCCCCGCCCGGATAAGGTGCCGACTAGCCTGCCCCGAGCCCGCCGGCGTGTCGTACGAACTGCGTCACTACTTCAACCCCGGTTCCGTCCTTCAGATTGGTGAACACGAATGGCTTATCGCCGCGCTGCTTACGTGCGTCCCGATCCATCACGCCCAGATCGGCGCCCACATAAGGGGCGAGGTCGATCTTGTTGATAACCAGCAGGTCTGAACGCGTGATTCCGGGGCCGCCCTTGCGCGGAATCTTGTCACCGGCCGAGACGTCGATGACGTAGATCGTGATGTCGGCCAGCTCCGGGCTGAAGGTCGCTGCAAGGTTGTCTCCACCCGATTCGATCAGCACCAGCTCGGCGTTCGGGAATCGGGCGACCATGTCACGAATCGCCGCCAGGTTAATCGAGGCGTCCTCGCGGATCGCGGTGTGCGGACAACCACCAGTCTCTACCCCGACGATGCGTTCCGCAGGTAGCGCGCCTGCGCGCGTGAGGATCTCCTGGTCTTCCTTTGTGTAGATATCGTTGGTGACTACGAACAGATCGAACTCGTCTCGGAACCGAACACATAGCGCCTCTACCAGCGCAGTCTTTCCGGAGCCAACCGGGCCGCCGATTCCAACCCTCAACGGGCCATGCGATGTGATCCTGTTCGGGTGTTCGTTGAGGGCCGATGTCATGATCGGAAAAGTCTCCCGTCGCGCATCTCGTGCGCCATTGATGCCAGATCTATCATCGGCGTTGCGCCGCCGATGTCTTCAAATCTCGCCGCTAACGCCGCCTCCCCCGCTCGCACAACGGCCGGCTGCATCCGGGCAACTACACGCTGTCCGTCAGTCTGACCGAGTGGGATCAAGCGCACCCCCGCCGAGACGATGCCGGCAGCGAACGATTGCAGGTACATGGGAAGCACATATTCAACCGGCACGCCATGACAGGCAGCAACCATCCCAACCGCAACCGGCACCGGCACTGCCGGGTGTATTTTGATTTGTTTTATGGCTGCTGTTGCGGCTTCCAGCGCTTTATTGGGCCAGGCCGCCTGTGCTGTTTCCAGGAACCCCTCGCCCTGCGCTTTGCTCTCGAGGGCCAGTTCAGCGGTTCCGCGCATGGCCGCACCTATCTCTACAACTTCGTTAAGCCTTTCGTGATCGCCGCCGTCTGCCGCACGCCACGCAGCGACCAGCAACATTCCGTCGACACGCCCCGCGCCGTGACTCACCGCCGTCTCGATCCATCCGAATAGGCTCTCGGGATCGTTTACATCGCCGGTTGCGACCGCCTCTTCCAGACCGTGCGAGTAGCTAAATCCACCGATCGGGAACGCAGGCGACAGCCACGCCTGAAGGCGCAGGAGGCCGGAGGTGTTGAGGTGCTGCTCAACCATGCGGGTGTCCGCCCTCGTCGTATGCGCCGCCCTCCGGTTGAAACGGCGCTCTCACTTCCAGAACCTCTGCCCCGAGCCCGCGCAACATCTCTGCGATCACATGGTCCGGACGTATGCGAATTCGATCTTTCAGCAGCTCCGCCTGAAGGTGTCGATTGCCGATATGCCAGGCGAGCCGAACGAGGTGCCCTGATGTGTCTGGCACGACCTCCATGAGGTTTTCAGGGGCGGCGACCACGGCGATCCAACCACCGTGTTCGAGCCTCAGCCCGTCTCCATCGGCGAGTGCGATCGCCTCTGGCAGGTCAAGCAGGAGATCGTCTCCAGCGTCGGTGGTGAGACGGACGCGTCTCCGATGACGATCGTCGAACTCCAGGGTCACGGTGTCGAGCGTGTCATTGGAGGGCCAGTTGCCGGCGGTGGCTGTTTCTGTTGCGCGTTTCATGATGGTTACCGGTGAGTCTGAAATTCAGACTTCTCCCTCACATCTTGAAATGAACTGGCCCTCTCCTGACGGGAGAGGAAAGGCTCGCAGCAAGCCCTGTATGCGCCAATGGGCGGGACAAGCGCCGCCCCTACGGGTGCGCTGGTCACATGCAATCGCGCCATCAAAATAAGAAATACCGCTGCGCCATCGGCAACTCGGTTGCCGGTTCGCAGGTCAGCAACTCGCCGTCGGCACGCACCTCATACGTTTCCGGGTCCACCTCCATCACCGGCATGAGATCGTTGTGGATCATAGAACGCTTGCCGATTCCGGAGCGGGTATTACTCACCGGAACCAACTCTTTTGCCAGCCCCAGCTTGCCTGGGAGGTCCGATCCCATCGCGGCGGCAGAAACAAAAGTTACCGAACTCGTGGTCAACGCTGCTCCATAAGCCCCGAACATCGGACGGTAGTGCGAGGGCTGTGGGGTCGGGATCGAGGAGTTTGGATCGCCCATGCGTGCCGATGTGATCGTGCCCGACTTGATCACCATATCCGGCTTTACGCCAAAGAAAGCGGGCGACCAGATCACCAGGTCAGCCAATTTGCCAGGTTCCACCGAACCAACGTGCTCCGAGACGCCCTGCGCTATCGCCGGGTTGATCGTGTACTTGGCGATGTAGCGTTTCGTCCGGAAGTTATCGTTTTCCCCCGACTCCTCCTGCAATCGGCCGCGTTGCTTCTTCATCTTGTCGGCGGTCTGCCATGTCCTGATGATCACCTCGCCGACCCGGCCCATCGCCTGGCTATCTGAGGCGATGATCGAAAACGCGCCTATGTCGTGCAGGATGTCCTCGGCGGCCATCGTCTCCCGCCGAATTCGACTCTCGGCGAACGCCACATCCTCCGGCACCCGCCGGTCCAGGTGGTGGCACACCATGAGCATGTCGAGGTGCTCGTCCAGAGTGTTGATCGTGAACGGCCTTGTGGGATTGGTTGATGACGGAATGACATTCGGTTCGCCACATGCCCGGATGATGTCCGGTGCGTGCCCGCCGCCGGCGCCCTCCGTGTGGAAAGCGTGGATCGTACGGCCCTTGAATGCGGCCAGCGTATTCTCGACAAACCCGGATTCGTTCAGCGTGTCCGTGTGAATCAGGATCTGCACATCCATCTCGTCCGCAACCGACAGACTGTTGTCGATGACGGCGGGCGTCGTGCCCCAGTCCTCGTGCAGCTTCAACCCACAGGCTCCGGCCCGCACCTGTTCCTCCAGAGCGGCAGGTAGCGATGCGTTGCCCTTTCCAAAGAAACCCATGTTGACAGGCAGGCCTTCCGCCGCTTGCAACATCCGGCCGATATGCCATCCGCCCGGGGTTGCCGTGGTGGCGTTGGTGCCCGTCGCCGGTCCGGTTCCCCCACCCATGAGCGTCGTGACACCCGAATGAAGCGCGTGATCCGCCTGTTGTGGTGAAACGAAATGCACATGAACATCCAGGCCGCCGGCCGTGATGATCTTGCCCTCGCCGGCGATCGCCTCGGTCCCCGGGCCGATCACGATATCGACGCCGGGCTGCACGTCCGGGTTGCCGGCCTTACCAATAGCCGCGATCCGACCGTCTCGCAAACCGATATCCGCCTTGACAATGCCCCAGTGATCCAGAATCAGGGCGTTGGTTATGACGGTATCGACCGCGCCTTCGGCACGGGTCCTCTGTGACTGCCCCATGCCATCACGTATGACCTTCCCTCCCCCGAACTTCACCTCCTCACCGTAGATCGTTCGATCCTCTTCCACCTCGATGAACAGCTCGGTATCGGCCAGTCGAACTTTATCGCCCACCGTTGGGCCAAACATCCCGGCGTAAGCACTACGACTCATCTTGAAGGGCATCGCTCAGGCTCTCCCTGATTCAGCGTCGTCCAGGGGACCCATAACGCCGCCGTTAAACCCGAACACGCGCCGTGCGCCCCCGTACGGAATTAGCGAAACGATGCGCGACTGACCAGGCTCGAACCGCACCGCGGTTCCGGCCGGGATGTCCAGTCGCATACCATGTGCGACCGACCGGTCGAAACGCAGCGCCGAGTTAGTTTCGGCGAAGTGGTAGTGGCTGCCGACCTGAATCGGCCGGTCGCCGGTATTGGCGACCTCAAGATTCGTGACTTCAGCACCAGCGTTTAGCGTGATATCGCCGTCCGGCGTGATGATCTCTCCCGGGATTAACTGGCTCATACAGATGACCCGGCGGAGCGAATCGGTTCGTGCACCGTGACGAGTTTTGTGCCGTCCGGGAAGGTAGCCTCCACTTGCACCTCTTCAATCATCTCGGCGATCCCATCCATCACCTGGTCCCGAGTCAAAACGAACGCTCCGGCCGACATCAGGTCCGCGACAGTCCGGCCGTCACGGGCGCCTTCAACCACGAAGTCCGAGATTAGAGCCACCGCCTCCGGGTAGTTGAGTTTCACCCCGCGCTCCAATCGTCGGCGTGCCACCATCGCCGCCATTGAAATGAGCAGCTTGTCCTTCTCCCTGGGCGTCAGATCCAATCCGGTACCTCGTTCCTCAAATATTCCAGATCGTGGGAAGTCGCTCCGCGGCGCCGATCACATCAGCCCTGAATCGCGCCCAGAACCGCCCGAACGCGCCGCGGACATCCGCCGGGTTTGCGCCCAACCAGCGGGCGACTATCAGGCCGTCGAACGACGTTACACCCGCTCGCACGGTGTCCGGCGTATCTCCGAGTAACCGACGCGTTAACTCGAGCTGTTCTTTCGCGTCGGCGGCGACGTAAAGAAAGGTCGCATAAGCAGGAGATCCGGCAAATCCTGCCCGTGAGTTCAGCGCCGTCGCTATGCCGGTTACGTCATTGTCTGGTCCGTCGGCGTCCGACAGATGCAACGCATCCGCCCAGATCAGCCGGTCATCAGCGCGAACCCGCCACTCGTCGTGCAACAACCCGTTCGTAAACCGTTCGCCACGTTCTACTCGTCCCAGCGACAACACTTCGCCCGCCATGACTCGAGAGCCCGGCGACGCATATATGGTCGTGACTCGGCGGAAGCGCGCACCGTCATAAACGATGGTTCCCTGCGGCAGAAACTCGATCAACGAGTCTGGGCCGGCGATCAACGTCGTCGTGGCCTCGGCTATTCGGCCGGAGGAGCGGTAAACCTTCTCGGCCGCCTGTCCCGTCACCAGCAACGACGCGCCGTCACACGCCTCCACTCTCACCTCAAGTCGATCGCCGCCTATGATTCCGCCCGAAGAATTAACGAGCACTGTTGTGAAGGGTTCACCTCGCTCAGGCCGTGGAAACAACGCTCTGAGTGGAGCCTTCTGATACAGACGTCCGACGACGCTGTAGTCCCCATCAACAAATACCGAGAAATTCAGCCGCCCATCAGTTCGCGACTCGCCAGTCTTATGTGGTCCCGCTTTTATCGCTGTCAATTCCACCGGGTGGCGGCGCCTTTCGTATCAGGGACATTGGACAACCATGCTCAAAGAATTGATGTTCAACCGTTCCTCCGCAGTGGTCAACCGGCAATTTTGATCTGGAGGGACCATCACTCACCGTCATTCCCGGGCAGCCGGGGATGATGGACTTGAGGGTGTGACCGATGTGCAATGGTGGAGGTGATCCATCGCAACAAATGTGCCCCCTTTCTCCTTGCGCGAGTGGGTCGGGTGAGGAGTATGAAAAGCATCCACGCGAGATGATCCACCAAAACCTACCATCTTCAGCGATAATCCCGACGAGCGGCGTGTCCGTCTGCAGCCAGGGCACCCCAGATAACTAAGGGCCGCGCCGAAATTAGGAGATCTTGAATGAGCACATCTTCAACGCCAGCAATCGGCTACACCCCGCCCAAAGGCGAGTGGGAACGTCGTGAACCAGGCACCCAGGGGTTCGATCCAGTGGCACTCGCGGAAGCGCTCAAATTTGCCGAGGCCACCGAGATCGACTGGCCCCGGGATCTTCACGACCGGGCTCCCAAGGGCGAGAACCATCCGAACGACCGCGCCCTCGGGCCGCTAAAGGTACGGAGCACGCCGGCCGGGCTGGTAATCCGTGGCGGCTACATCGTCGGTGAGTACGGCGATCCATCCAGCGTCGAGGTGACCTTCAGCTGCACAAAGAGCTACATCGCAACGCTGGCGGGACAGGCCGTGGACAAAAACCTGATCCACAGCATGGACGATCGTGTCTCGGGCTATATCGACGACGGCGGGTTCGATTCCGATCACAACTCAAAAATCACCTGGCGGCACCTTCTCCAGCAGACCAATGAGTGGGAAGGCGAGCTGTTTGGCCTTCCGGATACGGTAGACCGGGGCCGGATCGTTGGCGGGTCGGCGGCGATGGATGGAGGGACCGACAACAGCGCACTTCCTCACCAGGAGCCGGGCATGTTCTGGGAGTACAACGACGTTCGGGTGAACCGGACGGCGCTGTCACTGCTCCGCCTATATGAAGAGCCGCTCCCTGCCATTTTGAAGCGAAACGTTATGGACCCGATCGGCGCGTCCGACGGATGGTCCTGGCACGGCTACGAGACCTCGATGGTGGACCTGAACGGCGAGCAGGTGGAATCGGTATCAGGCGGCGCCCACTGGGGCGGCGGGTTGTGGATCGACACCTATGACCACGCCCGATTTGGGCTGCTCTATTCACGTCGCGGTCGCTGGGACGATGAGCAGATCGTCTCGGAGTCCTGGGTGTACGCCATGACAGAGCCGTGTTCCATCAAACCGGAATACGGGTACCTGTGGTGGTTAAACCACGAGGGCGAAATCTCCGCCCTCGGTTCATCGCGCAGCTTTGCGGCACGCGGCGCAGGCGGCAACGTGGTGTTTATCGACCCGGTGAGTGATGTCGTGATCGTGGTGCGTTGGTGTAACGACCCCAAGGCGGTTATCGACCGAATTCTGGGGACGCTGAAGGAGTAGGTGGACGATCAGTTGTGGATTCTGGACACATCTCCATGTTCTACAAGGAACTGAAAACTCTGAATGCCTGACTACAACATCGAGATGCTCGCCGACGAGAACGCGGTTGTGGGCGAAGGGCCGTGCTGGGATCCGCATCTCGGCGTCCTGTACTGGACCGATATACGCACGGGGCGGGTCTTTAAGTACGACCCGTCGACGGACGATAACGAGTTAATCCACCACGGGAAGTACGTCGGTGGCATCGCCGTCAACAAGCAGGGCGGGCTGGTATTTGGCACCTGGGAGGGCGTCATGTTGTGGCGCTCGGATGACGACTTTCAGTGGCTGCATCACGGCGAGGCGTACCAGTTCAACGATTGTTTCGCTGGACCGCGTGGAGAGTTCTACGGAGGCAGCTACTTTGACGGCGCGGCGCCCGGCACATTGTTCCGATTTGAGACTGACGGCCGGGTTGAAACGATCGCCGAGGACGTCGGTATCTCAAACGGCATGGGCTTCTCGTCAGACACCCGTACCTTCTATCACACCGATTCGCCTATTCGCACGATCTTCGCCTACGACCACGACCCGGAGACGGGCGCACTTGCCAATAAGCGTGAGTTCGTGAAACTGGACGCTTCGGAAGGCATCCCCGATGGCATGACTGTGGACGCCGATGACCACGTCTGGTCAGCCAACTGGGGCGGAAGCTGCGTGATTCGATTCGACCCCGACGGGGTGGAAGAAAGACGCATCACCTTCCCGGCCACACAGACTTCGGCCCCGATGTTTGGCGGCGAGGATTTCGGGGATCTATACGTGACCACGGCCTACAATGGCACCGGTGACCCGCCGGGAGGGCTGGAGCCTTCCGGGTACGACTTCAACGCCCACCGCGGTGGCGAACTGTACCGGGTGCACCTGGGCGATCAGGGCATCCATGGCAAGCCTGAGTACGAGGCCAACTTCAAGTGGGCTGACCTGTAACCAAGCCCGCATACGCGACAACCTGATAGTTATATCTGCCGGGTCCCGTGATAGGCCACATTCCCGACGCCTTGACACCAGACCACAACAAGAACTGAGCCCGTAATTGCTCCTTGGCGGAGAGATGAAACGAACGACCGTGAAATGCGATGTTTTCGGAATCGATTTTAGTGCCGATGCCAAAAGGTCAGGATCCCTCACCTGGGTAGCGTCCGGTCGAGTCGTCGAAAATCGGCTTGAGATTTGCTCGGTCAAGACCCTGAGCGATCTACTACAAGTGTCGCGAAAGCGCGACGTCGCCCTTCCGGCGCTGGCCAAATTCATTGGGGACGTTGGGAATGCTACGGTCGGCATCGACTTTCCGTTTTCCATTCCCGCACAGTTGATCAACGAGCCAAATTGGGACACGTTCGTGTCTCATTTCGCCGACCGGTTTTCGGATCCGGAGTCGTTTCGAGCTTATTGTCAGAGCCAACATCAGGGCGAATTAAAACGGCGAACCGACCGTCATGCGCGAACGCCGTTTTCACCATACAACCTGCGTATCTACAGAATGACTTACCACGGAATCCGAGAAATCCTTGCCCGATTGGTGGTCAACGGGTCGGCGACTGTGGTGCCGATGCAGAATTGGCGGAAGAAAGGTCCGAATGTCATTGAAATTTGTCCGTCATCGACCCTCAAACGCCTCGGACTTCCTACTTCCGGATATAAAGGCGCTGGCTCGTGTAAACGCGAGACACGACAGGCCATCCTAAAAAAGCTGGTTGCCAGCGGACAGATATCACTACAGAATCCAGAAATGGGCCGAATGGTCGTCGAAAATAAAGGCGGCGATGCGCTCGACGCCATCATCGCGGCCTTGCCGACATACGAGATACACAGCGGTACACGGAGTCCCGCCGACAATTTACCTCAGGAATCGATGATCGAAGGATGGGTCTACTTCTGATCCACGCTTGCTCTCATACCGGCAATCTATACAGACAGTTTCAATAATCCCGATCTTCAAGTCCATAAATCTGAGGGCATAAGTGGAATACGTCAATTTTGGAAAAGCCGGAGTCAAGGTTTCGCGGCTGGCACTTGGACTTGGATTTCGGGGCCAGGCGGATGCGGATGAAGGCGAACGTGCCATCGAGCGCGCCATAGAACTCGGCATTAACTTCATCGACTGCGCAAACGTGTACGGGCTTGGGGACGACCGCTCAAACGCCGGAACCTCTGAACAGATCCTCGGGCGCGTCCTGAAACGTCACCGTGACGATCTATTCATCTCGTCCAAGGTGTTCAGTCCGATCGGCAGCGGTCCCAACGACAGCGGCGCGTCCCGGTATCACATCATGCGCGAGATCGACCGCACGCTGAACCGATTGGACACGGACCACATCGACGTTTACATCCTCCACGGGTACGACGATGAGGCGCCGTTGGACGAAACGCTGCGCGCCATGGACGACCTGGTGACGTCTGGCAAAACCCGTTACGTCGGCGTCTCCAACTACCGCGCATGGCAGGTCGTGAAATCGCTCTGGACCCAGGACGCGAACGGCCTCGACCCGCTCATCTGCATCCAGAACCCGTACAACCTGTTAAATCGTGACCTCGAACTGGAAATGTTCCCGGCAGTCCAGTCACACGGCTTTGGCGTCATGACCTACAGCCCGCTTGCCGTCGGCTTACTCTCCGGCGCATACGTGCCAGGCGAGTCAGCGCCCGCAGGTTCCCTCTATGCAACGGTTCGTGCGGAGCGATTTGATGACCACATGGATTCAGACACCCGGGCGGTGCTGGACGTGCTACATGAAGTCGCTACGGCCCACGGCAAGACCATAGCCCAGACAGCGACCAACTGGGTGCTCTCACATCCCGAAGTGAGCGTCGCAATTACAGGAGGCGACACGGCCGAGCACATGGAAGACAACATCGGCGCAGTCGGCTGGTCGATAACGGACGATGAGCGGTCACGGCTGGACGATGTGTCCTACGGCGCGCGGACGGTGCTGGACTAGTGGCGACCCTGGAACGCGTTCGAACGGCGCGGAACGGCTGATTCCGCATATTGTCATCCTGAACTTGATTCAGGATCGGACACTCTGGCGGCGACCTTGTAGTTCGATTGAGACCGTTAATGGGCACACGATTAAGGCCCGGGGTCACCTAGACGAGTTAAAAGCGGATCCTGAATCAAGTTCAGGATGACATCGTCTACGCCAGAAGTAACCTCCTCTTACGTTTGGAGCGGCCCACTTGCACGCCCACGTGTCCTGCGTACACTGACGCCGCACCGTCAGCACGTACAAGTCGCTAATAGAAGGGTCGGCTCGCAACTTTGAAGATCGAACGCATAGAGATCTACCCACTTGTAGCCGAGCTTGACGAGCCGTTTGGCTGGTCGCAGAGATGGACATCGGCCCGGGCGACAACGGCGGTCAAGATGATCGCCGACGATGGGACGTACGGATGGGGTGAAAGTGGCGGGGCCGACACGATGCGTTCGCTGGCTCCGCTGTTGATCGGCGAAGACCCCACGCTCCCGGAACGGGCATGGCAAAAGATCTACGCCGAGATCTACCAGGGCCACAACTATTCAGGCCCTGGCATGAACGCCCTCAGCGCGTTCGACATGGCGCTCTGGGACATCGCCGGTAAAGTCGCAGGACGGCCGATTTCCGAGATGCTCGGCGGCGGCTCTCGTGACCGGATACCTGTTTACGCAACCGGGCTGTACTACCTAGAGAACGACTACCCGAACCGCATGGCTGAAGAGGCCCGCGGCTACGTCGAGGCCGGTTTCACAGGGGTGAAGATGAAGGTCGGCGGCAAGGAATTTCTTGACGATGTGAACCGCGTTTATCACGTCCGGGACGTGATCGGCGAAGACATCCATTTAATGTTCGACGCCAACGAAGGCTACGACGTCAAGACGGCGATCGACTTTGGACGCCGTGTCGCAGACGCCGATATCTCATGGTTCGAGGAGCCCTGCGGTTCGTACGATCTCGACGCCAATATCCAGGTCCGAAACAACGTGCCGATGCCAACCTCCGGGGGCGAGAGCAGGAAGACTCGTTACGAGTTCTCGGATCTGTTTGCGAAACATGTCTTCGACATCGTCCAGCCGGACATCGTGAACGTGGGCGGCATCTCCGAGATGTACAAGGTTGGATACATGGCGAACGCCTACGGAGTCCAGTTCAACCCGCACTTCTGGGGCAGCGGCATCAGCCTCGCCGCCACACTGCACGTCGCCGCGTGCCTGCCATCAAACCCGCCGTCTTTCACGCCCGAGCCATACATAAATCAGACGGTGATGGAGTTCGACCGCACCCCACACCCGATCCGTGAAAACCTAACCGACCCGATCTTCGACCAGGTCGACAGCCACATCGCCGTCCCCACATCGCCCGGACTGGGCATAGAGGTCCACGACGACGTGCTGAAAAAGTACCTGCAAGGGGACGGACCGATAGTAGTGGATCAGCCAGCATCGACGGCTTGGGGGCGGTAAGGAAGCCCTGTAACACCCTCACCCCAACCCTCTCCCGTCAAGGGAGAGGGGGCAAACGGAATCCACCAATACGTCTCAGATAAGAGCTGAACACTTGAATTGTCATCCTGAGCCCGAGGCGAAGGATCTCCCGGCTCGCACTCCACCACATCGTGATTGCACGACAACACCCTCACACCACCCGGCGCAATAGGAACCACAAATGAAGATCACTGACGTCACGCTCACCCTGTTCGCCTGGAACGACATTCCGGCCACCAAATACGGCCAGCTCAGCCAGGAGTTCAGCGGCACCTCCCAGATGGGGCTGGTGACGATCTTCACCGACCAGGGCATACAGGGCCACGCATTCCTGGGATCGGCAAGTCGAGGCGCAAACCTCGATGGCCAGTCCTTGATCGACTACCTGAAGCCCGTCGTGATGGGGCAGGATCCACTGGATCGCGAGCGTCTTTATCAGGATCTTCAAAAGCGCTACCGCAACACCACTCCCCGGGTCATCGGAGCCGTGGACATCGCGTTATGGGACATCGCCGGCAAGATCGCCGGACTGCCCATCCACCAACTTCTCGGCTCGTACCGCCAGAGCGTACCGGCTTACGCAAGCTCGGCCGTGCTCGACTCACCGGAGGTGTACGGCGAGGAGGCAGCGCAGTACAAGGCAGACGGCTGGGCGGCGTACAAGATCCACCCGCCGACGATTAGTGCCAAGGGCGACATCGCAGTGTGCGAAGCCGTCCGGGAGGCGGTCGGCGACGACTACCGGATCATGTTGGACTCCACATGGGCCTACAACTATTACGAGGCGCTGGAAGTCGGCAAGGCCGCAGAGAGGCTGGGCTTCTACTGGTACGAGGATCCACTGGCCGATGACGACATGTACAACTACATCAAGCTGCGCGAGCACATGAACATCCCGATCATGGCGACCGAGTACTCGCCGGGCGGCTTCACGGCATACGCCCCGTGGCTGGTCTCGCAGGCCACCGACTATCTGCGTGGTGACGTTGCGGTTAAGGGCGGGATCACCGCCATATACAAGACGGCGCACCTCGCCGAGGGCTTCCACCTCAACTTCGAGGTCCACCACGGCGGCAACTCGCTCAACAACGTCGCAAACACGCACGTGATCATGGCGATCAAGAACTGTGAGTACTTCGAGGTGCTGTTGCCATCTGGCGCGCAGAAGTACGGCTTGATCGAGGACATCGACCCGGATGAGAACGGCCTGATTTACGCATTCAACGAACCCGGCCTCGGCGCAAAGATCGACTTCGAACTGATAGAGCGCATGAAGACGGCGGTGCTCAGCTAAACGCCCCTATGCCAGACGCTGTAGGGGCGAATGACTATCCGCCCTTCGCCGGTGCTCCCTGAACGCGACCAACACCCAAACCCTCTCCCTCCCGGGGAGAGGGCCATCTGACAGGCAATCACATGAAGATCACAGACCTCACGATCAAGCTATTCTACTGGGAAGGCATCCCGCCACGCAGGCCGGGCGATGCGCCCACCAGCCAGCTCGGGCTGGTGACGATCTCCACAGACGAAGGTCTCCAGGGCCACGCCTTCCTCGGCTCGTCCATGGCCACCGCAGAAGACGACGCACCGGGACTTATCCGCTACCTCAAGCCGCTGGTCATGGGCCAGAATCCGCTAGAGCGCGAGCGACTCTGGCAGGAGCTATGGGCGCGCAACCGACAGGTGAGCTTCCGGGCCATCGGGGCCATCGACTGCGCACTCTGGGACATCGGCTCGAAGGCCGCCGGAATGCCGTTGCACAAGATGCTTGGCTCGTACCGCACGAGCGTCCCCGCATATGCATCGTCGGCGCCGATGGACAAGCTGGAGCTCTTTACGGACGAGGTCGCGCACTACAAGGAGCGGGGTTGGACGGCGTACAAGATCCACCCGCCGCGGAAACCGGCGTACGACATCGAGGTCTGCGCCGCCGTCCGAGAGGTCGCCGGTCCGGACTTCACGCTGATGCTGGACTCGATGTGGTCGTACGACTACCCATGGGCGCTGCGTGTCGGCAAGGCGATCGAGGAGCTGGACTACTACTGGTACGAAGACCCGCTCCCGGAGGACGATCTCGGCGGCTATGTGAAGCTGCGTAAGAACCTGGGCATCCCCCTGATGGCGACCGAATACGCGCCCGGTGGAGGCTTCACGTCCTTCGCCCCCTGGCTCCAGTACGGCGCGACCGACTACCTTCGCGGCGACATACAGGTGAAGGGCGGCATCACGCCGCTCATCAAGGCGGCGCACATGGCGGAGGCATTCCACCTGAACTTTGAGATGCACCACGGCGGCAATTCGCTCAACAACATCGCCCAGCTCCACGTCATCATGGCGATGAAGAACTGCGAGTTCCTGGAGGTTCTGCTCCCCGACGTGGCGCAGAAGTACGGCATCTCGGAAGACATCGAGGTGGACTCAGACGGCATGGCGCACGCGCCGGACAAGGTCGGCATTGGCGCCGAGATCGACTTCGCCATGATCGAGAAGATGAAGGCGGCGGAGCTTAGTTAGGACACCGGAGACACTATGAAAGCCGCACTTTTCTATGGCGAGAAGGACATTCGGGTCGAGGATAGGCCCACGCCCGAACCCGGCGCGGGCGAAGTGCTAATCGCCATCAGGTCGGCCGGTGTATGTGGCTCCGATCTGCACAACTACCGTGGCAATCGTCCGTCCACAAACGACGTGCCGTGGGAGCAGGGTCACGAGTTGGCGGGCGTTGTCGAGGCGCTTGGTACAGGTGTTGAGAATCTCGCCATCGGTGATCGTGTTGGGATTGAGGCCGAGCATCTTGTGGGCTGCGGTCATTGCCGGGAATGTTTGCGGGGCGACTATCACATCTGCCCGGAGCGAGGATTGATCAACGGCGCGCGCCACGGAAGCCACGGCTTCTCCAGTCATGACGTGACGCTGGCCATCAACTGCTTCCCCCTGCCCGACCATGTCTCGTTCGACGAAGCGGCGATCCTCGATTGTTACGCATGTGGCGTGCACGCCGTAAATCGCACACCCGTGCCGGTGGACGGGACCGTCGTCATTGTTGGCGCAGGGGCGATCGCCCTCACGCTGGGACAGATTGCGAAGGCGTACGGCGCAGGCCACATCATCATGATTGGCACGCGGCCGGAACCATTGCAGACAGCGGTCGAATCCGGGGCGGCCGACGAATACATCGTGAACGCCGATGAGAACCCGGTGCAGGGCGTGTTAGATCGGACCGATGGCGAGGGCGCAGAGGTCGTATTTGAGACCGTCGGCGGCGAGTCACAACTGATCGCTCAATGCATAGAGATGGCAAGGCGCGGCGGCGTGGTGAGCGTGGTCGGGTTGTTCACGCAGCCACAAACAATCGATTCGCAGGCCCAGGGCATGTCGAAAGAGCTGGTGCTCACATGGTCCAACAGCTACTCAAGCTGGAAGGGCATCTCCGAGTACCAGACCGCCCTTGATCTACTGGCGTCCGACCGACTGGACGCGGGGCCGATCATCACCCACCGCTTCCCACAGTCACAGATAGGTGATGCATTTGCGGCAGCGGACGATAAGCGCACTTCCGGCGCGATACGCGTGGTGGTTAATCACTAGCACACTCGTCGCAGGTAACCACCCTCTTCCGCTCTCTTACGTTAGGAGGGGGCAAAAAGAGGAACTCTCTCCCCGTCTCCGGTCCGCCGGGGGCGCAAACCCCCTCACCCAACCCTCTCCCGCATAGGGGAGAGGGGGCAAAGGATCGCCGCAACTCTGCTCGCATCTCGGTCATTCCCACGTAGGTGGGAATCCAGTGACGTCATTTCTGCAGTTCGAACGGAGGGCGGAGCAAGCCCCGTCCCTACACCCCCGTCAGTGCGCCATAATGCCGCCACAAGGAGACACATCACCCATGACTTACCCGATCGATCATGTACATGTGAAGTCACAGGACCCGGATGCCAGCGCCGCCTGGTTCCAGGAAGCGTTCGGCTTTGAGATCATGCAATCGGTCGTCCGCGGGCAGGGCGATCGCTTCATCCGAATGCGTGACTCAAAAGGCCTCCCCTTCACCGTCTCCGGCGCACGTCCCGGCGAGGAGCTGGCTCCGGCCAGCTCCGACGTTCACTGGGGACTTGAACACTTTGGCATCCTGGTCGAGGACCTCGACGCGGAGATCGAACGCCTGACCGGCATGGGCGCCGAGCTGAAGGAGGGTCCGATCGATCAGACATCGGAGGGCTACCCGTTAGTCGCCTTCATGGCGGTGCCGGGAGATGTCCGTATCGAACTGGTGATGTGGCCAAAGACGAACTGAGTGCGATTCCATGGATATTCGACTCAGGGCCGTCACTTTTGACGCAGCAGACCCGCAGAGCCTTGCAAACTTTTGGTCTGCGGTGACAGGACGCGAAGTCATCGCCTCATATCCAGATCTCGCACGCGTGGAAAGCGAAATCCCCGGAGGCCCCGCGCTACTTTTCCTACGGGTGCCGGAGAGCAAGACGGTAAAAGATCGGATACATCTCGATTTGGAAACCGAAGACCGTGCAGCGGAGGTAACCAGAATCACCGCCCTCGGAGCCACCTTTCACAGCGAGGTGAAAGGGACAACGCACGAGTGGACGGTGCTCCAGGATCCCGAAGGCAACGAGTTCTGCGTCATCCAGTCCCTTAGTTGAGAGACACGCTCTCTGGACCCGAATCGAACGGGTAGTACTCATGCTCGATCCGGTCGCTGAGCACCTTCACAACCCGGTAGCCGGACACATCATCACCTCCCTGGAACCCGACTGCGGAAGTTGCGACCATCAACATTTCGCCATCGCGGGCGTAATTATTTCGATGTAAGTGGCCCGCGAACACGGCGCTCACATCGTGCCGCCGGAACAGGTCCAGAAGCGGCCCACGCCGTACCGCCGGTAGATTGCTCCCGGCATCTTCCTCCTCGGGATCCAACTTGAACAACGGGTGATGCGAGAACACGATCCGCTTCTCGTCACCGCGCTCTACCGACGCAGCAAGCTCGGATCCAACGAATTCGAACTGTTTATCCCATTCATCAGGAACCTGCGATGGGTCAAAAATCACGGTCGATGAAAGGACCACGAAAGTGACGTTCTTGTGCGTGAACGCGTAGAAATCCGGTCCGAACTCCCGGCGATACCGTTCAATCAACTCCGCAGACGCTACGTTGTCGTAGCTCGTGTCCCGATTGCCTGACGCCCAGTAGATCGGAATGGAAGGATCCAGCTGCCCGCCGACCCGCTTGATCTCCGCAACTTCCACCGGGTCCATGTTGTTGTGGCTCAGATCACCTGTGACAACCACAAAGTCCGGTAGAAGACGGTTAGCCTCCGCAATTGCGGCCTCAAAGAGGGCAACTTCAGGCGCGATGCCCTCTTCTTGGCCTTTGTCAGCCATCAAACCAAGCTGCGGGTCCGAAAGCTGTATGAAAAAGAATGGTTCTGAAGGCATCGAGATCAGCGCTCCCCAATATTCCAGGAAGTAGTTGAGCCGTCAGGATAACTGGCGAACTCCCTCAACGTTTGGACAACCCTGCGAGCTTGGCCAGATAGTGCAACCGGCTGGCATAATGCGCGTCCGGAAGATCACGGCGAAACACCACCACGAACTCCTGAATCGTATTGGACACCCCGATGACCCAGACCCTCTCCGCCAACAAACACGGCATCACGATGCGCACCAGACAGGGCATGCTCGGCGCCGTGGACATCCCGTGGAGTGAGGATTTGATTCTGGACGAGGCGTCTTTCCGCAGCCTCCTGGGTCGACTCTCCACGCTGGGCGCGCACCAGCTTTACGTTATGGGCACGGCCGGCGAGGGTTATGCCATGACCGACGACCGCTTCAAGCGGGTCGTCGATGTATTCGTCGACGCCATGCGCGGCACCGGAGTCGGTACACAGGTCGGTGTGATCTCGCTTGCGACGGAAGAGGTAATAGAGCGCATCGGCTACGCACACGACCTGGGTGTTCGTTCGTTCCAGATTTCGCTGCCCTCGTGGGGCGCGGTCACGGACGCCGAGATGATGTCCTTCTTCAAGACGGTATGCGGCGCTTATCCGGACTCTGAATTTTTGCACTACAACCTGGTCAGGGTAAAACGGATCCTCGACGGCGACGACTATCGAATGATCCTGGACGGAGTGCCCAACCTGGTCGCCGCCAAACAGAACACCGGAGACATGTCGCTCATCAGGAGCTGGATGCAAAAAGCACCGGAAATGCAGCACTTCATGTTGCAGGGAGCGTACGGGTACGGATCGCAATTTGGTGAATGCTCACTACTGTGCAGCATGCACGGCGTCTACAGTGAGCTCACCCGTGAGTATTTCGATGCCGGATCCAGCGGCGACATAGCCCGGACTCTGGAGATCTCGGAGCAGTTCAACCGTCACAGGGAAGGCATCTTCGGCCACGTAAATCGGACGATGATCGACGGCGCCTACGACAAGCTGCTCGTGTGGCTGACCGATCAGTCGTTCCCGCGTCGGCTCCTGCCACCGTACGAGGGTTTCACGGACGCCGAAGCCGCCGTGAGCCTGGAGTACTACCGCCGCAGCATATCCGCCGGATAATCGTCTCCTACGTAACGTCTGTCGTTACCTGGAATTAGGTTCGTCCACCGGGACATCGCCGGCCAATTGATGTCCAATCACCAGTCCTTCGGGGCAATTCAGGTACCGAATTTCACAGAACCCTCACGCGCTTTCCCGCGATCCATCACGCCTTCCTCACTGGTGGCCTGAGATGTTGGATATGTCGACACCGCAGTCGGCCCAGATACGGTGATCCCATCAGTCAGAGCGGCAGCCTAGCGGGGTTGTTGAGACCAGCGCGCACCAGGACGCTTGCGGCGGTCGACAATTTAATATTCAACTGGGAGGACCTCAAGACAAGTGCTCGATTCCGGACCGAAACGTCCGGCCCATATGGCGAGGAGCGCTGGCGGTTAGCGGATATCACGCAGACCGCCAGGATGAACCCGACCTGGGCAATGGCCAAACCTTCCGGCCTCCACGGTTGCGGTGAGCTTCTCCAAGCGGCGGGCAGGGCTACGTCGGGCCCTTCCGCCGCGCTTTATTTTCAAGCGGCTCTCCTTTGAGGGCCGCTTTGCGCGCCTGAATCAAACCGGGTCCATGATTAGGATATGTGCGGCGCCGATAGCGGATGTCACGCCAGTTCGCTAACCTGTGCAAACTTCATTCGCAAACAGGTTGGGGGAGCCCCGGCCAACCCGACCCCCTACTATTCCGACGCCCGGTCGGGATCAAAGAGGAGCATTGATGACTCAGTTTCGGATCATGGTCAACCGGCATTCGGCGTTCTACTCTCCACTGATCGGCACGGTCGCCGGTGGTTTTCTCGCCGAAGAAGGCCTTGACCCCCACTACGGTGGCGAGGTGCCGCCATCGACCAACTCTCCAGACATGTTGGCCGCCGGGGAGATCGAAATTTGCCAGGGCGCGGTGTCCGCAAGCTGGGCCTACCTTGAACGCGGCGAGACACCTCCGATAGTTCATTTCGCACAGATCAACGAGCGTGACGGATTTTTTATTACGGCGCGTGAGCCAGATCCGAATTTCACATGGGACAAGCTGTCCGGGGCCGATGTCCTCGCGGACCACGGCGGTCAACCCCTCGCCATGTTCAAGTACGGGGTCCATAGGATGGGCGTCAACTACAGGTCTCTCAATGCGATCGACGCAGGCAATACGGCCGAGATCGACGCCGCTTTCCGGTCCGGCACGGGCCAGTACGTTCATCAGCAGGGGCCAGCGCCACAGCAACTTGAAGCTGACGGCGTCGGTCACGTCGTTGCATCGGTCGGCGAAGCCGTCGGGCCTGTTGCCTTCTCAAGCATCCAGGGAACGCGGGAGTTCGTCGCTTCGGACCTCGCCAACGCATTCATCAGGGCGTACCGGAAGTCCCGCCAGTGGGTGAACAACGCATCCGCTGAGGAGATCGCAGATAAAGAGTCTGAGTTCTTCCCGGGAACAGACCAGTCGGTGCTGGCGGACACTATCCGCTTCTACCAGGGTCTCGGATGCTGGAACCCGGCAGTAGAAATATCTCGCGGCAGCTACGAGACCGCGCTCGATGTGTTCCTCCACAGCAACCTGATCACCAAACGTCACAACTATGACGATGTGGTTGTCGCGCCGCCCGCGGGATAGCTGAAACGCCCACGTTATTGATTGCCCCCAGAACGCCGTAGGGGCGGATAGCGATTCGCTCTCGGGCGGGCCGCTGCCCGCCCCTAAGAAGTAATATCCACACACCACGAATTAAGAGTGGGCTGAATAAAAAGGACCCTCAATGGCATTCGCCGCCCTACCGATCACCGAAGTCGATTCACACCGCAAGACAGTCACGACCAACGGCCTCGAATACTCGTTCCTTGAGTACGGTTCGACCGAGAATCCGCCGGTGATCCTCCTGCACGGCGTCTGGAGCACCGGCGCCGTCTGGCATGACATCGCCGTGGCACTGGAAGAGACGCACCATGTGCGATCGGTCGACTTCCGTGGGCGCTCCCAGGCCGAGTGGTCTCCCGAGGGCGATTACTCGACGGAGGCGTATGTCGCCGACGTGCTCGGGCTGTACGAGGCCTGGGGTCTTGAGAAGGCAACGGTCATCGGGCATTCGATGGGCGGCGGGGTTGCGACCGCGCTCGCGGCTGAACACCCTGAGCGGGTGGGATCGCTCGTCGTTATTGATGCCGGACCCGTGATGCGTGCCGGATCGGCGGTCGAGTTCGAGCGCCAGTTGGCTTCTTTAGCGCAAGACTTCCCAAGCATGGCAGCAGCGCGCGCATGGCAGGCTCAGGCCTTGCCGAACATCTCGGACAATGCGGTCGAACGGCGATTGGATGCGCGGCTTGTGGAGCAGGACGGACGGGTCGTGTGGCGGGAGGACCCGCGCATCCGAACCGGACGAGGACTAACAGTACGTCCCTCCGAGGAAGAGATGTGGAAGCGATTCTTGTCAGTAAAAGCCCGGACTCTCTTCGTGCTCGGCGGCAACAGCCAGCTCGTCACCGATGAGGTCGAAAAACGACTCACGTCC
>JAYGCG010000051.1:0-73579 GCA_046583455.1 Dehalococcoidia bacterium
CTCCGGGGAATGGACGCCGATGATCGTCAGTCCTCGATCGGCGTACTTTTCGTACCAGCCCTTTAAATGCGGCATCGTCCTCAGGCAGTTGATGCAGGTGTACGTCCAGAAGTCGATCAACACCACGTTGCCGCGTTCCAGTTCCGCCTGGATGGTCGTTGGTTCCGAGTTGATCCAGTTGGTGACGGCCACTATTTCCGGCTTCACCGCATGCTGGGCCGAACCCTCAGGCAAACCGGTCGATGTCGATGTCGGTGTAGGCGCGACCTCCACCGTTGGCTCTAGGGCGGCAACTTGTACGGTTGCCACGATGTTGGCTTGTGGAGCGGTCTCGAGCGGCGACGCGACGGGAGCCGCTGCCTCGGACGAACTACCGCAGGCCGCGGCGATCACCATCACGACGGACAGGGAGGTCAATAAGACCGTTCGCCCTGTAAAAAGGGTTGATCCTCGGGTTCTGGGCCGTTTGCCAAGAGGCATCGTCATGCACCCTTGAGATACGAGCGAAAGGTCCGCGCGAACACCGCAAATTGGTCCGAATTGGACCGCATCTTCAGACTAGCCCGTGTGGATTCCGGTAGCTCCAGCAGTGCGTAGAGTCGGGGTTCGGTCACCATTATGAACGATTCACCACGTTCGTTGAAAACGATATCGGCGCCGGCTTCTTCAAGGCTGAGCGGGCGATCGTCGATCTCGATGACTACCTCAAACGGATTGAATAAGGCATCGGTCACGGCGGGGTTGATCACCACGTTGACGCTGCGGGCGCTGAAATCAAGGGCGATGTAATCCTCAAGATATTCCGTCTGCCGCGAATGCACGATCGAATCGAATCGATTTACCCACGAACCCTGCAAATAGTAGCGGCCGTCCAGTCGAATCCGTCTCCCGGGTCGCTATATTCGATGATTCTGTCGGGACCTGTGTAGAAATCTGGATGCCCGTTGTAGAGCCCCTGAGGTTGGTACGAGGCCGCGTACCCGGCGTAAATCTCCTGAGTTTCGGTCAGCGCCAACGGGTCCCTGACGTCATCGGACAACTTCTCAAAAGGAATATCTGACAGGTCGGCCCCGGCGGAGATCAGCGCCTCCCGGATGCGTGTCTCGGTAACGTTGTAATCGCCCTCACCGAAGTGCTGATAGATCGGCAGTCCGCCAGCGCTGAACAGGAATTTGGCGGGCCAGACGTTGTTGTCGAAGGCACGCCACGTTGCCATATCGTTGTCCTGCGCAACCAGCCAGTTCACACCCAGCCGATCGATCGCCCGACGAAGGTTTTCAGTGTCCTTTTCGAACTCGAACTCCGGCGAATGAATCCCGATGATCGTAAGACCGTAATCGCTGTACTTGTCGTGCCAAATCCGCAGGCGGGGAATCGTCCGGACGCTGTTGATGCACATGTAGGTCCAGAAATTGATCAGGACCACGTTGTCCTGCGCAGACTCGTCCGCGATCGTGGTCGGTTCTCCGTTCAGCCAATTCTCAATCCCGGTGATCTTCAACGTCGGACGAGAGCGCACCGGGGTATCGGAAACCGACGCTGAATCTGGAGCTACAGATGACCCCACGATGGGGGAGGAGAGGTGGGTTATTCGGAGTTTCTGCCGTTGAACCGCTGGCGCACGCTGTTGTTATTACGACCATCGCCGCCAGAAACCCCATCAGCGCCCTGCGGGTAACCGGGTTTGTAACGGGGCCAACGCGTACAAGGACCAACCGGGAAACGCGCGAAGTGCGCTCTGTATTTCGGACCGCGTGGCTATCGACATGCCGCACGCCGTTAACTGACTCTCGTAATGATTCCAATCGCGTCCGTTCCCCGGTTCTGGGCCCATGGCCGAACGTAGATCGGAACCTGGCGCTCTGAAACCCGAGCCAACTCGGCCGGATTCGCCGGATTCGTTAGGGGCTCAGTTAACGATTGGATAGCCGATCGCGTTGCCCCATTCCCGCCAGGAACCGTCGTAGACCTGGACATTTTCATAGCCGAGAAGCTGGAGCACCAGAAATCCGTGCGACGCACGGATGCCGCCCTGTCAGTAAGCGACAACCTTTTTATCGGGAGTCACCCCGTTAGCCTCAAGCATCTCACGCAACTCATCGGCCGGCTTGATAACTGGTACGTCGCCGTCCGTCACGAAGTTCTTCCACTCCAGGTGAACCGAGTTGCCGATTCGGCCGCCGCGGGCTGTGCCGCGCTTGTTACTGCCGTCCCACTCTTCATCTGTACGGACGTCAAGCAGAATGGCGTTGCTGTCGGTTGTACAAGCGAGGACATCATCCTTGTCCGAATACACGTCGGCCTGCGGTCGAGAGGTAAAACTCACGGACCGGGGAGCCGGTGTTTTTCTGGATAGCGGCCTTCCCTCGGCCAGCCATTTCGGGAACCCACCGTCGAGAATTTTGACATCGTCGTGGCCGTAGTACTTGAGTGCCCAGAACAGGCGGGCTGCCACGTGGTTGGCGTCCGAGTCGTAAGCGACGACCGTCGTGTCGTCTCCGATGCCGAGCGACTCCATCGTTGCCGCAAAGGTCCGGGCGTCCTGGATATATGGGGAGCCGGAAAGCTCTTTGTAGTAGTGGTCCTGGTAAACAACCGCTCCGGGGATGTGGGCGCGGGCGTAGTTATCCGGCAGGTCCTGGTCGACGATGACAACGTTCGGGTCGTCTAGGCGTTCGGCCAACCAGTCGGTGGTGACGAGGAGATCCGGGTTTGTGTAACCGCGCTCTTGTGGCGGTTTGATGTTGAGAGACAAATCGTTCTCCCGTCTAAAAAAATGTGGGTCGGGCCAAGCGGAATCCGGCGAATTGCGAGTAATTTACGGCTTCATCACGGGTTCATCACACACCTGTGACTGCGAGCGCGGATAGTAGCATGGTCTTACTTTTCATAGCTTTGTGACTTTCGTCACGCTGTGCTAAAGTTTTCGAGCTGTCGCGTATAACACGGAGCCAACTTGAATTTCCTCGTAGCTGGGCTGAACTACCGGACCGCCCCAACAGAGCTCCTGGAGAGAGTTTCGGTCAATGATCGGAACCTTCCTGACCTCTTACTCCAACTGCAAAAGCAGCTTGGAGAAACTGTGGTCCTTTCGACCTGTAACCGTACAGAGATCTACACCACCGGTGAAGACCTTGATAGCGCCCGCGCACGGCTTGTAGCGTCACTGGGCGATATGGCAGACCTTAACGAGGACGAGATCTCCTCGGTCGCTTATGTGTACGAGGGCGATGCAGCCGTTAGACACGCCATTCGGGTGACCTGCGGGCTTGACTCCATGGTCATCGGCGAGCACCAGATCGCCGGACAGGTACAGACCGCGCTGCGACTGGCCGGCGAGGCCGGATCGGTCGATACGCCTCTTTCCAGACTCTTCCACTTTGCACTCCGGAGCAGCAGGCGAATTCGCGAGGCCACCGGGATTGGCCGTAGTCGGCTAACCATCAGCTCCATCGGCGTTCAGCTAGTGGAGCGGGCCATCGGATCACTGAGAGATCGTCGTGTCTTGCTTGTCGGAGCAGGTGAGACCGGCAAACTTGCGGCGCGCACACTCGGACGGATGGGCGCAGGACGACTGACTGTCGCCGGGCGCTACGCAGAGCGAACCGAGCGAGTCGCAGAAGAGCTCGGCGGCGACTGGGTGCTCAGGGACAATCTGGTCTCGGCCATGGCAAATACAGACGTCGTGATCTCCGCTACGGCGGCCAGCGAACCCATCATCACCACAGAAATGGTCCAGGCTGCGCTGGAAAACTCGGAAACCAACCCCCACTCGCTGGTGATGCTTGACCTCGCCATGCCGCGTGACATCGAGGCCTCGGTTGGTGAACTGCCAAACGTCACCCTGTACGGCCTACCGGACCTGCAGGTGATCGCTGACGAGCACCGTGCCGAGCGTGCAGACGCCGCGGCGGAAGCCGAGATTATCATCGACAAAGAGGTCCCACGCTTTAACGAATCGCTTACGGCGCTTGCCACAGAGCCGGTGATCAGGGCGCTCGGCGCACACGCCGAAGAGATCAGGCTGCGGGAACTAGAGAACGGGCTTCGCCGCTTGAAGGGTCTGACCGAGGAGCAGCGCTCGATTATCGAGACGATGACAAAATCGGTCGTCTCCAAGATTCTTGCCGACCCGATTACGTTCCTCAGGACCCGTGACGATGATGAGGCGGCGAGTGCAATCTCACGGCTGTTTGGACTCCCTGACGAAGATGCTCACGTAGAGTCCGATGTCAATGAGGGCGACGCCGAATAATCGGTCCCGTTAGAGTCGCCTCTCGAGTAGAATTCCCGCCTGCCCGTAAAGAATAACGACACCCCTCTAGCCTGACCGACAGGTGATCATACTTGGATACCACCCGCTCGCAAGAGTTGTTTGACCGCGCCCGTGAACTCATCCCCGGGGGCGTCAATAGCCCCGCAAGAGCCTGGACTTCAGTAGGCGGGACGCCACTCTTTTTCAATCGAGCGGAAGGCTCACGTATCTGGGATGAAGACGGCAATGAGCTGATCGATTACGTCTGCTCATGGGGTCCGATGATTCTGGGCCACGCGCATCCCGCGGTTCTCAAGGCCGTACAGGCTGCTGCAATCAACGGCACCAGTTTCGGCGCTCCCACCGCAGCAGAGGTCCGCATGGCGGAGCTTGTGGTGTCTGCCGTGCCGTCGATCGAAATGGTGCGGTTCGTCTCGTCCGGGACCGAGGCCACGATGTCCGCCCTTCGACTGGCACGGGCGTACACAGGCCGCAACAAGATCATGAAGTTTATCGGCGGCTACCACGGGCACGATGATGCGTTGCTCGTATCCGCCGGTTCCGCCGCCGCAGGGCACGGAATACCTGATAGCGCAGGTGTCCACCCGGATTACGCCCGTGACACGCTGGTCGCCCCTTACAACGATCTCGCAGCCGTAGAGAAGCTGTTCGCCGACAACCCGGGCCAGATCGCAGGACTGATAGTCGAACCAGTCGCCGGCAACATGGGCGTCGTACCGCCCGTAGAAGGCTTCCTTGAGGGACTCCGAACTATCACCGAGAAAGACGGCGCGCTTCTTCTCTTTGACGAAGTGATCTCTGGGTTCCGCGTCTCCCTCGGCGGAGCGCAATCCATACTTGGCGTAACCCCAGACATCACCTGCCTGGGCAAGATCGTCGGCGGCGGGCTGCCCGTCGGCGCATACGGCGCAAGCGCGGAGATCATGAAAACAGTCGCCCCGCTGGGACCGATGTACCAGGCCGGCACACTTTCCGGAAACCCGGTGGCGATGGCGGCCGGCATCGCCATGCTTGAAGAACTTGCCAAACCTGGCGTCTATGAGGAACTCGATCGCAAGGGTGCAGCGCTGGCCAAAGGTCTCTCCGAGGCGTTCGCTGAAGCCGAGGTCCCGGCGGTTGTGAACCGTGTGGGCTCGCTGCTCACCGTGTTCTTCACCGGCGACCCCGTGATAGACATGGACTCAGCCTCGGCAACCGACCGAGATCTCTTTGGGAAGTTTTTCCACGCCATCGTAGAAGAGGGCGTGTACCCGCCCCCGTCTCAGTTCGAGGCATGGTTCGTGTCCCTGGCCCACACAGATCAGGACATAGCGGACACAGTGGCGGCGGCAAAGCGGGCGCTAGCCCAAATCTAGCCCCATGCCCGATGCAGGGGGCTTATCCGGGGTGTTTTTGCCGTTGGGTGTGCAATCGGGTCCGTTGCGTTTGTACGGGCGGTGACGTTGCGGACTCGGCCATGATCACCCACGCGCCTGCCCCGAACTTGCCCTTAACCCCCGGCCACAACCGTCGACCCGGCGTGTTCGGGCGATGACTCGCCTGGCTTCCGGGCCGCCATTCCGATCACAGAGATCAGCGCAATCGCCGACGCGACCAACGCCAGAATGAACACGCCATCTATGCCGGACATGTCTGCCCGGTTGGCGCCCATTAGTCCCGCCAGGATTGCAGAACCGACGATGCTGCCAAAATAACGGCTCGTCGAGTACACCCCTGAAGCGGCGGCAGTCCAATCCGCCGGGGCGGCCTCGATCGCGCCGGTCTGCATACCGGGGTTTGCTATACCGAACCCGATTCCAAACACAACCAGGGTCACGACCAGTATCGGCACGGAAATTTCCGAACCCTCAAGAGCAAGTGGAAAGGCGGCCGCGGTGGAGATTGCTAGTCCGAGCACCGTCGGTGTGCGTCGACCCAGTCGATCTGCAAAACGGCCGGCGACCGGGGATACGACAAGCGACGCTATCGAAAGCGCCATTAGAACGAGTCCTATCTCGAGCGTGGTGTAACCACGCCGTGCGGTCAACATCAGCGGAACTGCCAGCAGCGTCACGTACATCGCCATATTGCTAAACGCCACGCCGCCCGCTGCCGCCGTGAAGGCCCGTATCCGGAACAAGCGCGGCTGAAGCACCGGAGATGTGGCGCGCGTCTCGATGAACGCAAGCAACACTGCGCCACCGGCAACTGCCGCTGCACCTGTGCCGACCAGCGCCCAGGGCGCATCAAGACCGATCGCCATGAGTACCCCGGCCAGGCCTGATAGCACAATCGGAAGAAGCACGGCCCCGGCGTAATCAAATTGCGCCCCTGCCCCTTCTCGTTGCCGGGTCCGCGGCAACACACGCCATCCAAGCAACAGCGCCGATGCCACAACAGGGATGTTCACGTAGAAAATTCCGCGCCAGCCTGCAAGTTCCGTCAAAAGGCCGCCGATAGGTGGTCCAGCTCCCGCCGAAAGGCCAATCATCGAGCCCATCAGACCGAAAGCGTACGCACGCCGGTGCTCCGGCACTACCTCCCTGATTACGGCCCAACCAGCGGGCAATACCATCGAACCGGAAATCGCCTGAAGGACTCGGAAGACCAGTAGCGTCTCGAAATCTGGCGACACTGCTGCGCCGATGGACGCGATGCCGAAGAGGGCAAGTCCGGACAGGATCATGCGCCGCCGCCCGAACCGATCCGCAAGATCGCCGGTAAGCGGCAGTAGCGATGCAAGTGCGACCAGGTACGCCGTCACGAGCCAGGCAGAACGGGACACCGTGATGCCCAGATCATCGGTAACCTCCGGCAGCGCCACGGCGATCATCGTGGAGTTGAGCGGCATCAACGTGGCGCCCAGCACGACGGCGATCACGACCCACTTTGACGAGGGCACACCTGTGCTCGGGGTGGTCGACGGTTCAGATGTATCAGGCATCCGGGTCGATATGGACTCCTTGGGCGATCGTTAGCTGTTGGCAGGTAACAAGAATGAATGGCGCTGTGACATACAGGGAGGAATAGATTATGGACCCAGACGCGCCGATCCGCCCCCGGATATATGGAGGCAGATCGGAATAGTTACGTTATCAGGGCTGATCGCGGAGATCTGGCCTAAAGCAGCCGTACATCTCCGGTGTCTCCGTCCACCTCGATCGTCTGGCCGTCTGCGATGATGGCCGTCGCCATACCCGTGCCCACAACCGCCGGGATGTCGTCCTCCCGGGCGCCGATGGCGCAGTGGCTGAGCGCCCCTCCGGTGTCAGTTACGATCCCACCCGCCGTTCCAAACAGGGGTGTCCAGGGCGGTGATGTCGTCGCCGTAACAAGAATCTCGCCCTCGTTGAGCTTCCCCGCGTCTTCCAGGTTGATGATGACGCGGGCAATTCCGGTGATCTTCCGCGGCGATCCGGGAGTCCCACCCATCAGGTCAGGGTGTTCCTCGGACGGCGGCCTTGGCGGATTGCCGAAGAATTTGCCGATTGCGGCGCCGACCGGGTTGTCTGGCGGCGGTCCGTAGTCAGTACCCACCCACGGCGGCGCGGCGCCGCCGGACCAGCGCTCCATGTTGGCCTTCTCCGCCGAAATCTGGTCTTTCCGATCTACGGCAAATCCGGCATCCGCGTCCGCACGAATCTCGTCGATCGTGAGGTAGAAGATATCGGAGGAGTCTGCGATCGCCACGGCCGCCGTAAACCGGTTTCCGATCTCAAGAAATAGCCTGCGGATGCGATGCAGCCCGTTCTGGTCCAGCCACCAGTTGTGGTCCTCCTGGATGCGATGCCCCTGCTGTCCAAGCGGCAGCAACATCTCGAATTGCTGCTTCACCGGGTCCGGGTACGACGCCAGTTTCTCCCTGGCCTCGGCGACCAACTGATCCCGTTCTACGATCAGTTCACGCCAGCGAATATCCGGATCTTTTGCCGAGTCTCTCATGTAGTTCTTGAGCAGTTCTATCGCCGTTTTTGGCTCTTCCAGCCAGCTGGGATCGGCCATCTCGGTAACCGTGTCTGAGCGCTTTCCATACCCCTCCAGGAATTCTTGGATAACTGGGATGAAGGCGCGCCCCTTCTCAGAGTTCTCAAGCGCTGACATGACCTGGGATGCGTCTGTATCACGGATCAACGTCGCCAGTTCAGAATCAGCCTTTGCCTTCTGACTGAGCGCCCAGAGCGCTCGCCCGGCCACAAGGCTTGTGTTATCGATCCCCTGGAGTAGCTTGTACGCCTCCAGATCGCGATCACCACCAAACAGGTCCACGTACAGATCGTGGAACATGCTCGGGGCGACCACATATGGGATCGTGACCTCCATGTGGATGTCCCAGAACCGCTCCCACGTCGCCAGTGTCCACTCCAAATGTTCGAAGAGATCGGAGTTCGATGATCCCTTCAAGTCAAAAGCGTCCCAGATAGCGTGATAGCCCTGGATCTCCGGCACCCATTCGTTGTCCCAGCGATCAACGAAAGTCCCGAGAACGTCTTAAGCGTGGCCTCGGCGTGAGCGCCTGCGGCCTCCATCTGCTCCGGAGGAATCGTTGGGACGATGGCAACGTAGTAGTACGTGTTGATCCGACGGACGTGCCATCCGAGTGGCTGACGGCTCGTTCGAAACCCTTTGTAGACCCGGCCGCAAAGTACCGCTCGTGCATCGACGCCGTGAGCGGAGTCACCGGGTTTGGCGTGTGCAGCCGGTCGTACATCAGCGGTAGATGCTCGTCGCCGGGATCTTCCCAGGTCACCGGAAATTCGGCCGGGATCGGAATAAGCATCGGTTCCGGGTGATGTTCTGCCATGTGTCAATCTCCCTGTGTTATTCGGTCTGTCGAATTACAGGCAACGGAATTTGCCGCCGCCTCTGCCTACCTTCGGTCCTCCGCGGTCGTCGTATTCCTGTCGGATCAGCCGAGCGTCGTAATCGGCCGGCACTGGAGCAAGTACAGCGTGTCCTGATAAAATGCCCATTCAACATCCACCGGGTGTGACTCTCTCTGCTCAAGAGACTCGGCGAGCCGTGAAACCTCGAGCGCCTGACTGTCTGACATCGAGGGCTGTTCCCTCATGATTCTTGGGACGTCAACTTCTTCAGCCCCGTCCCCCTTCGGGATCGTCATCTTCGCCTTGTTGGCGATCTGGGCCGAGATGATAATTCCGCCTGCCTTGTCGATCGTGTACGTGTCCGGCGTGACGGTACCG
The DNA here is from genome assembly GCA_046583455.1 of Dehalococcoidia bacterium. GTDB lineage: Bacteria > Chloroflexota > Dehalococcoidia > Lucifugimonadales > Lucifugimonadaceae. The sequence goes on from JAYGCG010000051.1 coordinate 9,457, forward strand.
CTAACCACGCTCTCGCCGAGACCCCAACTTGAGTTGATGACCACCTGGCCGAGGTCGCCGGTGATCGGGTTGGCGCTGAACGCCACCCCGGAAACGTCGGACTTCACCATCTGTTGGACCACGACCGCCATCACCGCGTTGTCCACGGAAAGCCCACTCTGTCTGCGGTAGTCCATGGCGACTTCGCCGTCCAGCGAGGCCCAGCAACGAATGACGGCACGGGTAACCGCGTCAACGCCTTTTACGTTGAGGTACGTGTCGTGTTGCCCGGCGAACGAGTTGTCGCTCCCGTCCTCGTCCACGGCCGAAGATCGCACGGCTACGGCCGGGTCGTCCGTCCCACAGAGCGTACCCAACCTGGCGTACGCGTCCGAGATCGCTTCTAGCAAATCGTCCGGCGGATCATCATCGCTATGCCGGTATTCACCCCAGCGGTTGAATGCGTCAACCGTCAGATTGAACGCCGGAGGAACGGTATAACCGTCCGCAAGCCGACCCATGCTGGCGCCCTTGCCGCCGACTTTCGTTGTATCGCGCGACCACGCGTGTTCCAGCCACACGATATCCAATTAGGCATACCTCCCGGGTGCGCCGTGCCAGATCACCATCACGAAGTGGCCGAATCCTACACGCGAGAAGCCCAGGGTGTGAACCCCGGCCTTCTCCCCTCTCCCGACCGGGAGAGGGTGCAGGATGAGGGGTGCAAGTGCGGACCGCAATCCGTACTTGAGTCCAAGCGCGTGCGCCGGTCCCTCGAGGGCCTCAAGACACGGCCGAGAGACCAATGGGCGCGGCAATGTTCGCCTCAACACCGTAGGGGCGTATGGCAATACGCCCATCCACAGGCCTATTTCTTCAGCGCGTCCGCCAGCACTTCCACAAGGTGACGTGCGGTGCGGCCCGTTCCAAAGGTCGTCTGTTCCCGGCATGAGATACCGGTGACGCAAACTTCGGCATCCGGGTTATTCCGGACGTGCGGGAAGAATCGTTCTTCGCCCGCCGCCATCGACACCTCGACGTGCTCCTTCTCGTATCCGAAAGACCCCGCCATGCCACAGCAACCGGCCGGGATATCGATCACCTCGAAATTCGGCGGCAGGTTCAGCACCTTTATGCTGGAGCTGAGGCCGGTGAGCGCCCGCTGGTGACAGTGACCCAGGAACTGGACCTTCTTTGACAGATCAGTGAACTCAAGTTGTGGTCCATCGTCGCCAAGGCACTCGGCGATGATCTCTTCAAGCATCACGGTGTTATCCGCAACTGCTCGGGCCTTTTCTTCCCCGCCAAGAAGATCCGGGTACTCGTCCTTGATCGTCATCACGCACGACGACTCACAACCGGCGATCTTGATCCCGCGCTCAACGTACTCGTACAGGAGATCGACGTTGTGGCGGGCGTTTTCGCCGGCCTTGTCCAGCAGTCCCTTTGAGATCATCGGCCGGCCGCAGCACTTGCGGTCCTTCAAGATGATCACCTCAAACCCGAGCGCCTCGAGCAGGTCAGTGGCGGCGACGCCGATCGACGGATAGTTGAAGTTCATAAAGGTGTCGTGGAACAGAACGATCTGACCGCGTGGGTAGGTACCGGCGGGCGCCTTTCGCTTATCGAACCACTTTTCAAATGTGTTCCGCACCACCGGCGGCGCGGGCCTGTCCGACGAAAAGCCGACCAGCTTGTCCAGCGCCCAGCGCATCGGCGCGCTCTGCGTGATGGCGTTCGCTATCGGGGCGATCGGCGCTATCAGTGCGTTCGTCTTGTGGATATCGGCGACCATCCGGGAGCGCCGCGGCACCTTGTGCGTCTTGTAGTACTGGTACAGGAACTCGTACTTGATCTTGGCCATGTCCACATTCGAAGGACATTCCGCCTTGCATGACTTGCACTCCAGGCAGAGGTCCAGCACCTCAAACGTGCGCTGTGATGTGAGCTGATCGACCGGGAACTTGCCGGAGATCGCCGCCCGAAGGATATTTGCACGCCCGCGCGTCGTGTGCTCTTCTTCTCGTGTCGCCATGTACGAAGGGCACATCGCTCCCATGTTGAGCTTGCGGCACGCGCCGACCCCGTTGCACATCTCGATCGCGCCGGTGAACCCGCCCTCTTTCGTGAAGTCCAGCCGCGTCTCAAATTCGTGCGACTTGTACTCATCGCCGAACCGCAGGTTGTCCAGAAGGTGGGGCGTGTCGAAAATCTTCCCCGGGTTCATGATTGTCTTCGGGTCAAACGCCCGCTTCACCTCACGGAAGTTCTCGACCAGCTCTGATCCGAACATCTTCTCGGTCCAGAAACCGCGCACGATGCCGTCGCCGTGCTCACCGGTCATCGAGCCGCCGAACTCCTTCAGGAGATCGGACACCTCGTCGGCGATCTTGTAGAGCCGGTCCATGCCCTCACGAGTCTTGATGTCGATCAATGGCCGGATATGCATGCAGCCGACCGAGGCATGGCCGTAATAGCCGGCATCGGTGCCGGAGTTCTTGATGATCTGCTGGAATCGACGCACATACTCCGGCAACTTTTCGGGCGCTACGGCGGTGTCTTCCACAAACGGAAGCGGCTTGGCGCTGCCCTCGATGTTGTTCATCAGCCCGAGGCCGTTCTCGCGCATGGACCACACCTGTGCCTGCTCGGCCGCGGTGTGAAGTCGTGTCATGGCGAACCCGAGCTCTTTCCGGGTCATGTCCTGTTCGAGCTTGTCGAACTTATCCGCGATCTCCTCTTGAGACTCCCCGTTGAACTCGACGACGAGAATGTCGGTCGGATCGCCCTGCAGGAAGCCGAGATTTCGGGAAAAGCTGATGTGCCGGCGGGCCTGCGTAATGATGATTGCGCCGATGTGCTCGACGGCAGACGGATCGTGCTCAAGCGTCGCGACAGTGGCCTCCATCGCCTCATCCAGGCCCTTGAAATGTAGGATGGCAAGACCGGCGTGCTCAGGGATTTTTACGAGGTTTAATCGGGCCGCCGTGACCGCCGCAAGCGTGCCCTCAGAACCAACCATCAGTTGCGCCAGGTTGAGGCCGTCAGGGTCGTTCACAAGGTCAAGATTGTAGCCGCCGACCCGTCGGAGGACCTTCGGGAAATTGGCCTCGACAAGTGGGGCGGCGCGTGACGCAACGTCGCGGACGGCGCGATAGATATCGCCCTCAAGCCCGCCAAGGCGAAGTTTGGCCTCCAGCGCAGCACCGGAGACGTTTTCAAAATTGGCGATGCTGCCGTCTGAGAGCACCACGTCCTGACCCAGCACATGGTCCACGGTCTTTCCGTAGATGATCGAGTGCGCGCCGCAAGAGTTGTTGCCCATCGCTCCACCGACCGTGGCCCGGCTCGCCGTGCTCGGATCAGGCGTGAACATCAGGCCGTGGGGACGCAGTTGCCGGTTCAACTCTGTGAGCGTGACCCCGGGCTGTGTGCGGACCCACTGCTCTTCAGCATTAATCTCGATCAGATCATGCATGTACTTGGTGTAGTCGATAACGACCGCACCTTCTTGTACAGTCTGGCCGGACAATCCGGTTCCGCCACCACGGCTCAGCACCTTCACGCCATTCCGATTGCAGATCTCCATGATCGCCTGAACGTCCTCGACGGACTTCGGCAGGACCACCCCGGCCGGTTCCATCGAGTAAATGCTGGCGTCCTGGCTGTACAGGGCACGAGAGTAACTGTCGAAGCGGACTTCACCCTGTACCGCGCTCCGTAGCTCGGCGGCGAGATCGCTTCGGACACTGGTGGTCATCTTGTTCGATTTCCTCTCGTGGTGACGTCTGTTCGAAAGCGCTGGGGTTAACCCTCGGCCTCGTTCGGTTCTCCTGGGTCTCATGGTTCTTCAGCCTCGTCTTCATCCCCGCCGGGCAGAACCCAGGACGCCAGCATGCTAACCGCCAGAGCGGCCACAATCACGCCGAGCGAGAGAATCGTCTCTATGTGGATGAACTCCTCCGAGATCATCTTGAAGCCGACGAACCCCAGAACCGCCGCAAGGCCGTACTGGAGATACCGGAAGTGGGCGACAGCGCCGGCTAGGACGAAGAACAACGGCCGCATCCCAAGCACCGCCATAGCGTTCGAACTCCAGACAATGAAGCCGTCCGTCGTTATCGCCAGGACCGACGGGATGGAGTCAACGGCGAACACGACGTCCGTCGTGGCGAGCACGATAACGACCAGCAGCATGGGCGTCATGGCAAGCGCGCCGCCGCGGATGCGCGTGAGCATTTTTTGGCCGTCGTAGTCGTCCGAGACTCTGAAGTATTTTCGGGCCAACCTGAGAGCGATGTTTTTATCAGGGTCTACCTCGGAATCGCCCGAAGTCGCGAGCTTGTACGCGGTGTAGATCAGGAACGCGCCAAGCACGTATACGATCGGCTGAAAAGCGTTGATCACGGCCACGCCCGCGGTGATGAAAACGGCGCGCGCTACTAACGCTCCAACGATGCCCCATAACAGGGCGCGCATCTTGTACTGCTCCGGGACGCCGAAGTAAGTGAAGATCACGAGGAACACGAACAGGTTGTCGATGCTGAGCGCACGCTCGACGATGTACGCGGTCAGGAAATCCGTACCCTCGGCCTTGCTGCCGAAGAAGAAGATCGCTCCGTTAACGGCGAAGGCTACAGCGGTCCAGAAGATCGTCCCAAGGACCGCTTCTCGCATAGACACGGTCCGGGCGCGACCAAGGACCACAAGGTCCAGGAAGAGCAAGATGACCAACAGCGCATTGAAGGATATCCAGACCCAGAGTTGGTCTGACAGCAACATTAGAGAGTTGACTCCGACCGACTAGATCGCGCCGATGCGGAGTCGTTGCGTTCGCTATTACGTAATGAAGTGATGTAGTTCAGGAGAGAACGTCTCGTCACTGCCACTCGACTCACAGGCGCGCGGCCACACCTGGCGTCTATCTTATGGCTTAACGTGATCGAAACGTGCAGGGAATTAACTGGAAACTTATCGGGCCGTCCGCCCATTACAGGCCGACAGCGCATTGAAAAGTGGCCGATTAGTTGGCCTTGACGATTTCGAACTGCTTTTTGCCGGCCGGGGTCTCAACAGTCACAGTGTCGCCAATCGTGCGGCCGATAATCGCTCCGCCCACGGGCGATCCGCTGGACATTTTTCCTGAGAGGGGATTGGCCTCGTCAGGGTGGACCAGTTGGACGGCGATGGCACGACCGGAGCCGAGTTCCTTGATCGTCACTCGGCCGCCAAGCCTTACGATGCCTTTTTGTCGTGTGCCGTTCCGCTCGGTAATGATCTCGGCGCCCCTGAGGGTCTCCTCGATCTCACCGATCTTCAGGCTAACCATGCCATGAGCTTCACGCGCCGCTTCTAACGGTGCGTTCTCACGGACGTCCTTGTCCGCTGCGGCTTTTCGGATATCGGCCGAAAACTGGGTCCGCTGGAGAATCAGCTCCGTCAGCTGATTCTGCATCTGCTGGTGCCCGGACTTGGTTAGCCGTGCTCCCTTGCCTGCGGTGGCAGCCGATGCCGATTTCGCGGCGGATGCGGCGCCGCGTCCTCTCCGGAGGCGGAGGTGCTGCGCGAGGTTTACCTCGATATACCCCTTCTTCTTCAGATGGGCGAGGAAGAGCTTTACGATGGCCAGCCGGTCAACCGCGTCGGGAGCCGTTCCGTGTGCTCCAATGTGGTCGCTGTAGTCGCCAATTTCTGGCGGGGCCAGTGAGTCAAGTGAGCGGTCATTGCCCAACCATCTTACGAATCGTCCCAGCTCCGTGCTTGCGGCAGGACGGTCGTCGTCGGAAATTGTCAGTGTGTAGTAGCGAAGCGCTTCTGTGACGGTGGAAACACCGTCCGCTTCTGGGTCGATCCCGGTATCCTTTGACTTGGCAACCATAAAACCCGACGCGCTCCTGTCACTTCAAGGCCTGACACATAGAGGACGGTCGCCCGACTGTCTATTTCGGGACCCCCGACTTCCGATTCTAGGAACGCCTTGACGAGCCGTCAAGAAAATAGGTACAAAATCCAAATTTCGTGCCTGTAACCAGACGGCTCCAGCGCCTATAATCGGCAAGTCATTTTTTTAAGAGTCCCGAGAATTTTCTGAGCAAATGCCAAAACGTACATACCAACCAAAGAAGAGACGCCGCCTTCGTGTTCACGGATTCAGGCTGCGCATGCGATCTGTCGGTGGTCGAAGGGTTCTGGCCAGGCGCCGGGCTCGCGGCCGGACACGACTGACCGTCTAGGGTCTGCCTGGACCGCAGGCCGCACAGGTTTACTGATGCGAACCGCCGCCAGACTTCGTAAGAGCGCCGAATTCCGTGATGTCCGCAAACGCGGACGCCGCGTAAGCGATGGGCTTTTAGCGTTTGGATCTGCCAGATCAGACAGCGAGATCAGCCGATACGGGCTAGCGGTCAGCAAACGGGTCGGCGGATCTGTAACCAGAAATAAGGTCAAACGCCGGTTACGGGAGTGTTTCTCATCACTCGAAATCCTTCCGGGTTTTGACATCGTTGTCTCCGCAAGGCCAGCGGCGGCGCAAGCGGACTACCATATGTTGCTATCGTCGTTGAGGCGGCTGGCCGGACGAGCCGGGGTTTTGCAGCCCGATGAAACGGCGCCGGGCAGCAATTCTCAAAGAGGCACGGTCAACCAGAGCGCACTCGAAAAGGGATGATCTGAAATGCGCCGACTTGTGATCCTGCTTTTGAAGGGATACAAAAAGATAATATCTCCGTATCTGTCTTCACAGTGCCTGTATGAGCCCACGTGCTCTATATACGCGCAGGACGCTGTGCGCGAGCATGGCGTCTTCAAAGGCATCCGCATGACACTCAACCGTCTCGGCCGATGCCATCCTGGACATGAAGGTGGATACGACCCAGTCCCGGCGGCAGGCGCCGCCGATTCCGACGCCGGTGCAGGGCACAACGCCTGAGACACCAGCGAATTTTGAGCACATCCCGCTCCCCGGCACGGATCCAACAGTGGCCCGGCCGGAGTGAGTAATTTGACCAGACCCGGAGATATAACCCGCCCTTGAATAATCACCCGGAGAGAACACCTGGGCCGCGGATACCGCGGTCCAGATCACGCAGGCCACGGCCACTCGCGCTTGTGCTGTTGTTCTCGGCATCACTCTTCATACTCGCCGCTTGCATTGGAGACCTGGACCCGGATGGTGGCTGGGCCGCTCCCGTGGTTAGCGGGGACTATGTCTACCTGGCCGCGAAAGACGGCCGGATCACACGACTTGATCTAAACGACAACGGTCGATTCGATGGCGCATGGGGATTCCCGGCGTCTGGCGTGGACACGCTTGGGCCCATTTATGGCACGCCGCGCGTAGACGGCGACCGGGTGATAGGCGCCGCGTACGACTGCGACGGCCTCGACTGTTCTGCAACGATTTTCGGTGTTTCTGTTGAAACCGGTCAGGAACTGTGGAGATTTGAGCGTAAGACTCAGGTCGTTGGCGCAGTCGCCGTAGCAGGGGACATTGTGCTGTTTGGCACGGCCCAGATCGACGACGAGTTCGACAACGACCCCGGTCCTGGTTTTACGGGCGCAGATGGATATTTGTACGCGCTGGACATCAGTAACCCCGCAACGCCGACCGTGAGCTGGCGATTCGCCACCACGGATTCCGTATGGGGAACACCGGTCGTGTTGGACGGAGTTGTGTACTTCGGCGATCTCGATGGCATCTTTCACGCCGTGTCGCTGGGCGGCGATAGCGGAAACGCCGGCGACGAATTATGGAGCTTTGAAGCGGAAGGCGCAATCGCCGCCGAGCCACTCATCTTGAACGGCAAGATCTACTTCGGAGACTTCAGCGACAACTTCTACGCGCTGGACATAGCGACCCGGGAAGCCGCCGGGCCTGGATCAAGCCCGTTGGGCGCGGGCGAGTGGTCGTTCTCATCGGACGGCTGGTTCTGGGCCACCCCTCTTGTCTACGAAAACACACTGTACGTCGGCACTTTGAACGGCAAGTTCTACGCGCTAAACCCGGACACTGGGGCGGAAATCTGGGCGAACCCCGGAGTGGTGGAAGGCCAGATCGTCGGACGCGCTGCCGTTATTACTGAACGGAATGGTGGGGACTCTCTTGCGGTGCCTTCCGGCAAAGACAACATTGGCGTGTTTAACCTGGCAAATGGAAATGAGCTGAACGGCTTTGCAACAGAGGGCGGGGTGAAGGCCAGCCTGCTTGTCGACGACGGATTCCTGTACGCCCACACCACCGATGATCTGTTAATCAAGTTCAACACCGCTGACCGCAACCGGCTGTCGTGCATAGAAGCAGAGACGGGAGTGACGTGCTCATGAGTGCGTTCTTCTCCAGAAGGATGATGATCATCCTCGGCGTCGCGCTGATTGCGCTCGCCATCTTCAGGTTCAACCTGTTCGTCATCGGGCCGATGGTGAACTCCCTGGTACTGCTGGACAAGATCCTGTTCAGCAACTTTGGTCTGGCGATCATCTTCTTCACCGTAACGGTGCGGCTGCTGATGATCCCGCTGACCGTGATGCAGACGCGCAACATGCGCAAGATGTCCGCGCTCCAACCGCGGATGAAGGCCATGCAGGCGCGCTACAAGGACCACCCGGACGGTCGTCGCATACAGTCCGCAGAGACCATGAAGATGTACAAGACCGCGGGTGTGAGCCCTATCGGCTGTCTCGGACCGATGGTCCTACAGATGCCGATCTGGTTTGGACTGTACCGGGCTATCTTCAAGGCCGTCCCGGCGACGCCGGAGGGCACAGCCAATCTGTCGACCGTCCTGTACGGATGGAACCCGGCGGCAAGCGATGTGCCTCTGGATAGCATGTTCATAGGCATGGACCTGGTTGACCTGGTCCAGAACGCTCCTGCGCCGTTCAACTTTGCGCTGCCGATTCTGGTAGGCGCCTCGATGTGGGCGCAGCAGAAGATCAGCGCCATGCCTTCCATGGACGAACGGTCAGCCCAGACCAACCAGATGATGCTGTGGCTGATGCCGATCATGTTCGGGTTCTTCACATTCCAGTTCCCGGCGGGACTGGCCGTATACATCCTGTTCTCCAACTTGATTGGAGTCGCAATTACTGCCGTGATTTCCGGTCCGGGTGCCCTTTTAGGCACACGGTTCGGCACATCAGCGGCCACGGCGGCGGCGGCTGTAGAAGCCAGCGTTGCGGGGGCCGATGATGAAGATAAGGGGGAAGTCATTGATGGAACCGCGACGGTTCTCGGGGAAGACAGTGGAAGAAGCAACCGACAACGCGCTCGAAGCGCTCGACGCAAACCTCGAAGACGTAGAAATCGTCGTCGTTAACCCTGGCCGATCTGGGATCCTGGGGTTCGGCGGAGAGCCGGCCGAAATTACCGTAACCCTTCTTGGGGCGGGCGCCACCGGCCGAATATATGAAGATGAGCCTGAATCTGGCGATGGTGACTTCGCGCAGGATTCAGATGACGATTACGAAGATGACGACGAGCCCTCTGAGTCGGACGATGACGACGCGGAGTTCGAGGACGAGTCGTCGGAAGAAGGTGACTCAGACCCCGTATCCCCTGCGTACGAGGAAGTCGGAGAACAAGAACCGACGGACGATCAACCTGCACCGGAACCTGTTGGCGCCCCGAGGCGTGGCGGTGGCCGGCGTGATCGATCGGATCGCAGCGAACGTTCACCTCGCCCGGAGCGGCGAGACAGTTCCGAGCCGAGGGAGCCGGACCCTGAGGTCATCGAGTTCGCTTCGGAAGTAATCGACTACTTCCTGGCCAGCATGAGCGTCGTCGCAGACACGTATATCCGGGAAGAGACAGACGACGGCGTTCCCGTGTTCGATATCGAGGGCGAAGACTCCGGTCTGCTCATCGGGCGACGCGGCGAGACGCTCCAGTCACTTCAGTATCTGGTCAACCTGATCGTCACCCACCAGCTGGGCCGCTCGGCGTACGTCCAGATCGATATCGAGGGCTACAAAGAGCGTCGCCGGGACACCCTGGCAGGCGTGGCGGAACGCACCGCAGAGCGCGTCGCCGACACAGGCGAGGCGGCTGAACTTGAGCCTATGCCCGCGTATGAGCGGCGCTGGGTCCACATGGCCCTCGCCAACAACACAGACGTACGGACCGAGAGCAGCGGAGAAGGATCGGATCGTTACGTCGTGATCTACCCGGGCGGCGATGGTGGCGGCGGATCAAGTTCACAGGGTGGGCGTCGTCCACGAGGTCGTGGTGGCCGCAGGGGTCGCCGTTAAGCTGCGCTGATCTTGAAACCCCGCGATACTCGCTGAGAACGCGAGCGGCGACGGGGCTCGAACCGATCGAATCCTGGACAGGTGCGTTGGCGATGCCTGAATTCACAACGCCGGACTTCCTCGCCATCGGCGTTCTGACGTACGACGTGACGCCGGAACCCGGGAATCCTAACGGCCGCGTGCGGCCAGGCGGCGCAGCGACGTTCAGCGCATTGTGTGCGCAGGCGCTCGGGCTCAATGTGGCAGTCGTTGGAAGCGCCGCCTCTGACTATCCCGTCGAGTTCGTCCTCCCCGGTATCGAGGTATCGATCGTCGAATCCCGCTTCACGACCTTCTTCCAGAACGTCTACAGACAGGACGGCGAGCGAACCCAGGTGCTCGGCGCACGCTCGTCTTCCATCACGCGGTCAGATATTCCCGCTGCATGGCTGGACGCGCCCATAGTGTTCCTCGGCCCGCTGGTTCGCGAGGTGCCCCCGGACGCAGTGAACTGGTTCCCCCGTGCTGCTGTCGGCGCAACAGTGCAGGGCTGGCTGCGGCGATGGGACGACTACGGCCGCGTGACGGAAGAGCGCGGCCCGCACCCTGATCTGGCAAACGGATACCGGTTGCTGGCGGGCTCAACCACCGAGTTCCATGAGAGTGATGCCGATGAGATGGCGCGCTGGATGGGTTCCACAGACGTTCTCGGCGTGACGGACGGTTCGAACGGCTCCCGGATATACGCCGGAGGGCCCCCCGTGCATATACCGGCGTATGTAGCCGAAGAGCTGGATCCGACGGGCGCGGGCGATATATGGGGAGCGTCATGCCTGGTTCGTTTGGCCGAAGGGGCTGGCCCCTTAGAGGCAGCGCGGTTCGCAAACGCCGCCGCAAGTCTCTCGGTAGAGCTCGAAGGGCTGTCCGGCGTTCCAACCCGTTCAGAAATCGAGGACCGCATAGCGTTTGGAGCGAAGGGGCCCCTGACTTGAAGGCGACGCCTGTAAAATCACGATCCTGACTCGCCAACTCAGCACCCGTAACGATAATCATGAGCAACCCGGTTCATCAATCGTCTGAAATTTCGGACGGCCGCGTCCTGACCATCCCGGTCGGCGCCAGTGCCGCGTTTGAAGACGCCTGTGCAAGGGCGTCCACAGATGAGGTCGTACGGGCCGTTGTGATTGTTCTTGCTGGCGAGGAATCTTCGGCTGACCTCGTTGAAGAGGGAATGCCTGCCACCCTCGCCGCGCTCCTGGTTCCCGTGATCGCAGGCCTGTCGGGCCGAATCGACGACCGCGCGCTTGAGCTGGCGCTCACCGCAGACGTACGGATTTGCGAAACGGGCACGACCTTTGCGATGACCACCACCACGGCCGGAGAGCGACGTCTGCCCTCGGACGGCGGGACACAGCGCCTCCCCCGAATTGTCGGCTCCGGGCTGGCGACCGATATGCTTCTTACCGGACGAAGGGTCACTGCGGAGGAGGCAATGCGGGCCGGGCTTGTGACCGAGATATGTCCAGCCGGAGAGTCAAACACACGGGCACGACAACTCGCTAAAGAGATCGCCGCACACGGCAAATCAGCCGGACGGTTCACCAAAGAAGCGGTTCTCAAAGGGGCTGACATGCCGCTTGAGCAGTCGCTTCGCCTTGAGGCTGACCTAGCGATACTTCTCCATACCGACCCGGAGCGTGCGGAAGGGATCGACGCGTTTAACAGGCGGAGGAAACCGGACTTTCGGCAAGAAGACGAATCGAAATGACCGAAAGCACGTTCGAGACCGTAATGTACGAAAAGCGTGGCAGTGTTGCGCACATCACTTTGAACCGTCCCGAAGTGATCAACGCCTTCAACGTCCAGATGAGGGACGACCTGTCAGAAGTGCTCGCCGCCATCCGCTGGGATCCTGACGTGGCGGTAGTGCTTCTACGGGGGGCCGGTGAACGAGGTTTCTGCGCAGGGGCTGATCTTTCCGAGTTCGGCAGTGCTCCATCTCAGGCCGCTGCCCGGAACGCGCGATGGGAGCGTGACGTCTTCGGCGTGTTGCGGGATCTGACCGTGCCCACCGTGGTCGCACTTCACGGCCACGTCATCGGTTCGGGAGTCGAGCTGGCGCTACTGTGTGACATTCGTATCGCCGCCGATAACGCCGTGTTCTCGATGCCCGAAACCTACTACGGGCTGATCGCTGCCGCTGGCGGTACGCAGACACTGCCACGCGCGTTAAAGCAGGGCAGGGCGCTGGACATGCTGCTCACCGGACGCCGTCTCGATGCAGCCGAAGCCGTAGACGCCGGATTGGTCCAACGCGTTGTACAACCGGACGATCTTGAGATGGAGTCCGAGCGAATTGCCGGCGATCTGGCGGAGATTGATCCAGCTTTGGCCGGCGCGATCAAGTCCGCGCTAGCTACGGCTCGTGATCTTCCGCTTGCAGACGGCCTTGCGCACGAACGAAGGCTGCCTATCATGTTGGACCGTGGCGTAGCAGGTGTCCGACCTCCTTTCTGAGACAGGCAAATTCCAGAAAACACCGTCGCAATCGGGAGACCATTGAATACATTTGAACTGCTTGAGATCGCCTGTGCGATCGTTCCGGACCGCCCGGCATTTATCGCCGGGGCGAACGGCGAGATCAAACCAGATTTCGCGACATTCCGAGACAGGGCATCCCGGCTCGCTACCGTCCTCTCAGATATGGGCGTCGGGCGCGGCGACCGTGTCGCCCTCATGGAGGTCAACTCTCCTGCACACGCCGAGACCTACTTCGCCAGCGCCATGTTGGATGCCATCTACGTGCCGGTGAACTTCCGCTCCCGCACGGCAGAGGCCAACCACATGCTGGAGCGCACAACACCCCTGGTCGTCCTAGCCGGCGAACGCTACATCGAGCTGATCGATTCCTGCGAGAGTATCGACGGAGATAAGACCGGTCGCATCGCACTGGAATCGGGATCGGCGGAAAACGGCTGGACGGACTACGAGGCCGCCATCGGGGCAGCGGAGCCATACCTCGGCTACCCGACCGACGACGACGACGATACGACGATGATCATGTTCACGTCCGGTTCCACGTCTGCGCCAAAGGGCGTGACGCTCACACACGGCAGCTTCACTTCCTTCGCAATGGACAACGTGCCGCCGGCCGACCCTGACGCCAACGAATGCAACCTGCTTACGGTGCCGCTCTACCACATCGCCGGTGTCCAATCGATGATGGCCGGCGTGTGGGGCGGACGCACACTCGTCCTCCAGCAACAGTTCGAGCCTGAAGGCTGGATGGAGCTGGTTCAGAGGGAAAACGTGAACCGGGCGATGATGGTCCCGACCATGCTCAAGACCCTGATGGACCATCCGAAGTTCTCTGAATTCGACCTCTCAAGCCTGGATGTCATCACGTACGGCGCCGCTGCGATGCCGGAATCCGTGATCCTCAAAGCCATAGAGAAATTCCCGGACGTTAAGTTCATCAACGCCTTCGGGCAGACCGAAACCGCCGGCGGGATCACGATGCTTCCGCCGGAAGACCACGATCTAACAGGAACACCGGAAGAGGTCGCCAAAAAACGCACCCGGCTGCGTTCGATCGGGGTCCCGCTCGATGGCGTCGAAGTCGTGATCATGAACGAAGAGGGAGAAGAGGTTCCCGATAATGAGCAGGGAGAGATCGTCGCCCGCGGCAAGCGCCTGATGAAGGGCTACTGGGGCGACGACACGAACAGGGCGCTGAATAGCGAGGGTTGGCTTCACACCGGAGACCTCGGTTACAGGGACGAAGACGGCTATATCTTCCTGACCGGCCGAGCCAGAGAGATTATCAAGCGCGGCGGAGAGATGATCTCCCCGGAAGAAGTTGAAGAGACGCTTGAACGGCACGAAGCCGTGCGTGAGGCCTCCGTTATCGGCGTGCCAGACACGACTTGGGGCGAGCTGGTCCACGCCGTCGTGGTGATAGAGGACGGCGCCTCGGTTTCCGAGGACGAACTGATTGAGCATACGCGCAAGGCGTTGGCCAGTTATAAAAAGCCAGAAAAGATTTACTTCACGGACGAGCTGCCGAGGAACGCGCTCGGCAAAGTGATCCGCCCAAGGATCAAAGAACAGTTCGGCGGGGGGGGTAGCGGTTTGCCTGTCCCCTCTCCTGGCGGGAGAGGGGAAAAATTCTTCGAGGCCGAGGGAGAAGTCCCAGCCAAACTAAAGGTTCCGGAGACCACATCAAGAGACATTTAGCTGACACTCAATCCAAATAACCGCCCCACTGGGACCACTGGGGCCTGGGAGAACTTATGCGTTTGTTACTTGCTGGATGTGAATACTCCGGAACCACCACGGTCGCACATGCCATCGACGACTGGATGTCGGAAAACATGGGCACGCGCTTCTCCCTGATCCACGAGCACTGGAAGATCCCGCACACCTCGGGACATCCCGACAACACGACCTCAGAAGAGCAGGAATGGCTGCTGGCGGCGACTCCCAAGTTCAAGGAAATGCACCAGCGACACAGCCTCTACTACCACACGCAGGTCTCCACCTATACCACCCATAACGGCGGAGACGGCATGGTCGTTGGTGGACACATCGACGATGCGGTGTACGCCCCGTTGTACTTCGGGTACGGTGAAAAGGGCCACAATTTCGATCGCGAACTGGTGATGCACCAGGTGGAGAAGACGATCCTCTACTTCACAAACGATACCGTCGTCGTACACATTACGGCAGACACGGACGTCATCAAACAGCGCATGAAGGACGACCCGCACGAGAACGGCATCGTGCAGCCGGAGGACGTCGACAAGGTCAAGAAGCGCTTTGCAGAGCTGGTTGACTGGTCACTGCTGGGCAACAAGATCTCGATCGACAACAGCGGCGCACTGGTGGACACAATGGCCCAGTTTATCGCCAAAATGGAGCCGTTATTCACCGACACAGACCGCAGCCGCATCCTGGCGCACAAGGTGCTCAGCGGGGGCTAGGAGGCCATCCCCGGGCAAGCGCCGTCCAGCGAATAGTCATCCTGAGGAGCTTGCGACGAAGGATCTCGCCGTCGGAAGTCGTCTGCACGCCGAACGTTCTCGCGCACTACTACTCGGGAGATCCTTCGCCTCGCCTCAGGATGATTTGTTGTGGGATAGCGTCTTTGCGCATCGCCCCTCTAAGTCAGCGAACCGCCATCCACTCGCATCGGCACGCCCGTAATGAACGCCGCATCAGGGGACGACAGCCACACCACCGTCGCCGCAACATCCTCCACCTTCCCGAAACGATCGATCGCCTGTCGGAGCCGCATCCGAGTTTCAGACTCGGTGTTTTCATATAGCGGTTGAGCGAGCGGCGTGTCGATGAGCGAGGGACAGACAGAATTAACGCGAATCCCCCGCGCCCCGTAGCTCCGTGCAGCCGAGTTCGTCATGCCCACAACGGCGTGTTTGCTTACGGAGTAGGCGGGAATCGTCGGGTTGCCAACCAGACCGGCCACAGAGGCCGTGTTGACTATCGAGTGACCGCCCTCGGGGGGATCCTGCACAAGCATCTGCCGTAGCTCCGCCTGCATACACAGCCACACGCCCGTCACGTTCACGTTGATCACGCGATCGTAATCCTCACGGCTGTACTCGGTGAACTCGGCGATCGGGCCAAGAATCCCGGCGTTGTTGTGCGCACAGTCCAGCCTGCCGTACTCGCTCACAACGAACTCGATCATCGATCCAACAGACGCCTCGTCTGTTACGTCGACATGCGTTGACACCGCCTCGCCCCCGGCGTCACGGATCAGCGTCGCCGTCTCTTCGCCCGCCTCGGGCACGATGTCCGCAACAACGACGCGCGCTCCCTCGACGGCAAACTTCAAGGAAGTCGCGCGACCGATTCCCGATCCTCCGCCCGTAATCAAAGCAACTCGTCCATCGACCTTTCCCGGCATTAGACCCTCCAGAGATGGCAACTATTCAAAATCAGGTACATCACTCGCCAGCGCGATGAGGCGAAAAGGCGAGGCTAACCCATCAGAAGGCCCAGAGGGCGGGATGCTGAAGGCGTTATCGCCGGTTGGCGATGTCGCACCGATCCCCGGAACGATGTCGGGCGATCTAGAATCCGGCCAGCGATGCAAATCATTCCACGGCAAAGCTGTGGCTCAACTGACGACCCGGTGGAGGCAACCATGCCCGAAACATACGGCGAACCAGACCAGTACGAAAACCTTCTGATCGACCGGGTCGCAACGGACGGGCGCGTCGCCCGTATCACACTCAACCGTCCTGAGAAGCTGAACGCACTTTCGCAGGAGTTACTTTTCGAGTTCTGGGACGCTCTGCATGTGCTCGAAGCGGATGACACCGTCCGCGCCATCATCGTGAAAGGTGCCGGCGGGGCGTTTTGCGCCGGGTACGACATCACGACGCCACGCGGCGAAGGCTCTGACGGCGTGGTGCGCAGCTACAAGAATGTGGACAGCAAGAACCGTCGGATGCTCATGGGAATCCGCACCGGCATGCAGCAGATCACCGATATCCACATGTACTTCTGGAACATGGCAAAGGTGACTATCGTCCAGGTCCACGGATTCGCCATCGCCGGTGGATGTGAGCTAGCGATGATGGCGGATCTTGTGGTCGCAGCGGACGATGCGCAGCTGGGGCATCCGGGGCTTCGAGGGATGGGAACGAGCCGCACCGGCGTTATCTGGCCGCTCGTTATCGGCATGCGCAAGGCGAAGGAGCTCTACCTCACCGGCGATCCCGTGACCGGGACCGAGGCGGAGCAGATGGGAATGATCAACTACGCATGGCCGGGAGACGAACTGGAAGAACGGACCATCGCCCTCGCGGATCGGATCACCAACATGACCGCCGACAATCTGGCGATCCTCAAACTCAACATGAATCGCTTTTACGAGAACATGGGCATCTACTCGTCCGTCCGTTCAAGCACGGACCTGGACGCAGCGGGACAGTTCACAGAGCACTCGTACGCCTGGCAGGACAAGATAAAAGAAGGCGGATTCAGGGCGGCAGTTCAGTGGCGCGACACCCCATACGGTGACTACAGCGCACGGCCAAGGGACTAACGCGGCAAAAATCGTCCGATCCGGGAGGGTCGGACGCAATAGGGGCCGAATCAGGCGGCCAGCTCGTCCTCGACCGGCGTTTCACGAAGTACAACGTGAACGACGATAGGTCCAATCTGGCTGTTCAATGTGGCCACGACTTGTTGCGCCCCGAGCGTAGTGATCCGCAGCCCGATCGGTTGAACTAACGACGCGGGCCACACATCGATGGAACATCCGTTGGCCTGAAGTTCGCCACGGGCGACGCTGAGGATACGATTCGCCAGGGAGTTCAGCTTCTGGACGCCGTCTTTATTGATCGATGTCACGCGCTGCTGGCCAATGATCCCAATCAACTCCCGAGCGACCTTCCGGTTCAAGCCGAAGCAGATGTTGCCTTCCAGACGGCCGGTGACGCGGATGAATATCGACAGGTCTTCCGTCGTCACCTGATCGTCTTTCAACTCACCCCCGGCGAGCCGAATATCAACTTTCAGATTTGATATGAATACGGCGGAGGTGGCGCGCAGGATGGTGTTGACGATCTTGTCCCGGGCTGCCGCTTCGTCATCCTCCGGTATCGAAGCCGCCTGTTGCGAGGCGACGTAGCTGGGATTGGTGTGCTCAGATGCGCTCCGGGATGCAATGATCGACCCCTGCGCCTCAAGATAAGCGCAGACTCGTTTGATTGTTCCCTCTGACTGATTCAGGGTGACAGCCAGTTGTTCCGCCGTGGGCGCGGGAGATCCGGTCGCTTCCGCAGCAGCTATCAGCTCTATGACCGACTGCATCAGTTCCGCCGGGACCGTGTTCAAGTCGGTCGTTTTCCCCTCCGAAGAGGGCCTTACACTCTCGTCCATGTCTCTCCCCTGACGCCCGACTCTGATCGATGCCCGATACGCTTCGCAGCGTACCGGTTAATTACAATTTGTCTCTGTGCTTCCGCAGCTAGATCAGGTGCCAACACCATGATGATCATCCATCAGCCCCGTGGAGTCACCGGGAAACGTTCAAGTAAACGGTAAGAAAACGCCACGTTCGTGTCTGGGTGCAAGCTGCCATCGGAAAGAAATGGCGGGATGATGCGCCCACTTCCGAGCATGCGTTGAAGTGCGACGAGTTTGACCGCGGCTCTCGCATCGAGATTCCGATCCCAGACACTCGTCTTCTGGATTCCGATTTTCGTGAGAATGACCCGGGGCCGTGGGCGCACCTGTAGGGGCGCATGGCAATACGCTCGGGCGGGGTTGGCCGGGGACAAAAAAAGCGCCCCTACGGTCCACATGAGTGGGGGGTGGGCAGAGGCGCCAGGAGCAACCCTGAGGGAACAGGGCTACGAGGGACACTAGTGTTTCCCAGGGATCCCCCCCATAGCTAAAAGTGAAGCGGCTTTACACGGTTGCGGGTATTTCGGATTATCCGATTTAGCCGGTCAGGATCGGCGGATCAGTCCCCTGAAATCGCCTCTGCGATGCGCTCTTCAGCGATCGCGCAGTACTCGGCAGAAGTGTCGTAACCGACATATCGCCGGCCGGCGACAGCCGCCGCCATCGCGGTAGCGCCTGTGCCCATAAACGGGTCGAGGACGACATCGTTGGTGTACGTGTATAGCTGGATCAACCGGCGAGGCAACTCGACCGGGAACGGCGCAGGGTGGCTCGCGCGCTTGGCGGACTGAGGGCTGAAACGCCAGACAGACTTCGTTGATTCCAGAAAGTCGTCCCTTTCGATCGTGTTCTCGTGGCCCTCCGGCGCTCGCCGTCCGAATCCGGTTTTCGGGTGGGGCTTCTGGAACACGAGGATGTACTCGTGGGTATCACGGAGGGTCGGATTCGATGCCGACCGCCAGCTCCCCCACGCCGTTGAAGTTCCGGCCCCCGCCCCCTTGTCCCAGATAATCTCGCCGCGCATCTGAAATCCGGTTTCCGCCGCATCGGAGATCACATATGCATGCAACGGGATGTAGGGCTTTCGGCCAAGATTCGCCACGTTAACGCAGGCCCGGCCGCCCGGGGCGACGACGCGCCATGTCTCTGCAAGAACACGGCGGAGCAGTCCGCGGTAATCGTCCATCGTCAGATCTTCGTCGTACACCTTGCCCACGTTGTAGGGCGGCGACGTGACCATCAAATGCACGCTGCCGTCCGGCAATTCGTGCATGTCTTCGCTGGAGTGCGCATAGATCCGGTCCAGGGAATCTCTCGGCGCAGCATGTTCCTCGCCTACGTTCGATGCATCGATCTCCGGCTGAAACGCTCTTGCGTAGTACTCAGACGCGTCGTGCGAAATCCGACCGCTAGTGCCAAACGAGTTCGTGCTTGTGGAGTGTCTTCGGGGCTTTGCTGGCGGATTACGGCGCGGCATAAGTGTCTTAGTCCTCCGAACTGACGGGGTCGGACGCAGTCTCTTCAACGCCCGATCCGGTGCCCTCAAAAGACGCGTCCATGATCTCAAGCAGGTCCTTGGCGGATTTCGTGTCTTCAACGCCCTTGGAGCCGATTCCCTCTTCCATCATCTGGAGACAGAACGGGCATGACAGCGTGATCGAATCGGCGTCGGTCTCAAGGAACTGGTCCGTCCGCATGTGATTGATGCGCGTCCCCTTTTCCTCCATCCACATCCGGCCGCCGCCCGCGCCACAGCAGAACCCTCGCTCCTTGCAACGACTCATCTCGACCACTTCCAGCCCGGGGATCGCCGCCGCGATGCGTCGTGGCGCATCGTAAATACCGTTGTGACGCCCGAGGTAACAGGAGTCGTGGTACGTCGTCTTCTCGGCCGTAATCGTCGCCAGCGCCCGTAACTTGCCGTCGTCGATCAGCTTTGCCATGAACTCCGAGTAGTGCTGGACATCGAAAACGCCGCCGAATTGCGGGTACTCGTTCTTCATCGTGTTGAAGCAGTGGGGGCAGGTCGTCAGGATCGTCTTTACATTGATGCCCTTCAAGGTTGCGATGTTCGTCTCGGCGAGGATTTGGAACAGGTACTCGTTGCCCATGCGCCTCGCCGGGTCGCCCGTGCAGGTCTCCGAGTTGCCAAGAACGGCGAAGTTCACGCCCCCCTTCCTGAGAATCGACGCCGCAGCGCGCGTCACCTGCACATTGCGTTCCACAAGCGCGCCGGTGCAGCCAACCCAGAGCAGCACGTCCGCGTCCGGGTTTTCTTCGATGGTCGGGACCTCCTGTCCCTCCATCCAGCTCGTGCGTGTCAGGGTCGTACCCTGCCAGGGGTGTCCGCGCTGCTCGAGATTCAGCAGTGCCGCTTGCGCCGTTTCAGGAAGCCGTGATTCTTCAAGCACAAGGTAGCGGCGCATATCTACGATCGTGTCGATGTGGTTGATAAATACCGGACACGCCTCGACACACGCCCCGCATGACGTGCATGACCACAGCACGTCCTCCGTGATCACCTCGCCCACCATGGCGCGCTCCGGAGCCGGTGCGGTCTCGCCCTCCGGCGTCGCCAGCAATACGGGCGCGCGCTCGTCCATGAACGACTTCAAGTCCTGCATCACGGCACGTGGCGAAAGCGGCTTATCGGAGGCCCATGCCGGGCACTGCTCTTCGCATCGTCCGCAGTTTGTACAGGCGTCAAAGTTCAGGTTCTGCCACCACGTGAAGTCCGTGATGTCCTTCGCCCCGAACGTCTCAAGCGTCTCGATATCACCCATGGGCTTCAGCGCGCCACGTGGCTTTGTTGGCCGCAGGAAGATGTTGGCCGGACTCACCACAATGTGCGACAGATGCTTGTAGCCGACGGCTATATAGACAAATCCGGCTGTGAAGATTCCGGCGTGGGTCCACCACATGACCTCTTGCAAATCCTTCATGCCGGACGCTGAGAAACCGATCCCATGCAGCCCGTTGGCGAACAACCAGCCGACCGGAGACCAGCCGGAAACGCCTTCGTTGAAGAACGTGCTCGCAGGATTGAGCTCGGTAGCGCCAATCCGCGCTCCTTCGATCAGGAATCCGGTGAGCAGGAGCAGCGCAAGGTAGCCGAGGACGAATGCGTTGTCGGAGTAGGAGTGAAGTCGGTTTGGCCGGACAACGTAGCGCCGGAACGCCGCCATCGACAGGCCGATGGTCGCCAGAACCCCGCCAAAGATGTCCCATGTGAACCCGGCGGCGACCCGGTATTCAACCGTCGGGAACTCACGATGCAGGTACTTCTCGACATTGAACTCGATCGCTGCAACGGTGGTCGCCAGAAGCAGGATCATGAAACCCCAGAAGATCGAGAAGTGCATGATCCCCGGATAAAGCTCGTGTTTCACGAATTTCCGGTGGGCCAGCAGATCCACCACGCCAAGTCCCAGGAACTCCCGGACGCGTGGCCCCATCGGGCCAAAGTCCTCGACTGGTTTGCCGACCCGCCACATGAGTGAACGGCGCCG
This sequence comes from Dehalococcoidia bacterium, assembly GCA_046583455.1. GTDB lineage: Bacteria > Chloroflexota > Dehalococcoidia > Lucifugimonadales > Lucifugimonadaceae. The sequence goes on from JAYGCG010000051.1 coordinate 31,110, forward strand.
GATGCCGTACACGATAGCGGCGAGAATGATGGGGGCAGCCAGGTAAACGAGGATGGCGGGCAGCGGATACCCGATGTTCCAAAAATCCTCACGTCCGGCAGGCATTCACGATCCTTAAAATTCTTGTGCGTTTCACGGTCGCCAATTCCACGCCCCGCCGGCCGACCCGTCGCAGGGGCGAATGACAATTCGCCCTCGGGTCGATACCAATCGACCCGCATACCTGGTGGCGCAGCGCGAGTGTCATCTTAGAAGCGAAGCGTACTCGTTACCCGCCCGATAGTTAAGAGCGTTAATTGAGTCCGAGCACGAGGGCGGCAGTCGTTAGCCACAGCACGATGGTCACCAGCAGAGCCCGATCCCTGACCAGCAACTCCTCCGGGGATTCGCCGATGCCGTTCTTGTATCCCAGGTACAGGTAGCGGAAAAGCCCGTACGCAACGAACGGAATCGTCAACATCATCGAGTTGTTATCCGGCAGGTTTACGTCCGCGAGGAAACTGCCGCTGAACGTGTAGAGGGTGTACGCCATGAGCGTGGTCGGCGCCACGACCGCAACCAAGCGGTCGATCAATTCGACGCTGTATTCGCCGAGGATCGGCCGCTGCCGGACCGCGTTTGAGCCGGCCGAGACCAGCTCAGCCCGACGCTTGATCAGCGCAATCAGCAGAGCGCCGGATGCGGTACACACGTAAAGCCAGGGCGAGATAGTCAGCTCAAGTTCAATCCGGTCGACACCGCTTCCAAATGAGAACCCGTCTATCGCTTCCGAGCCCGCCGCCGCACGCAGGACAAACCCCGCAGATACGGTGGCAACGTCAAGAATCACCGCGCTCTTCAGGACCGCGTTGTAAGCCTGCGAAAGCCCAAAATACCCCACGACGATCAGGCCGAACGACATGCTGATCACAAACGCAGCGGCGATAGCCCCGATAAGCAGCACGACCGCCGTCACCCACGCCACACCCCTCGGCACGACGCCGGATGCTATCGGCCGAAAACGCTTTCTGGGGTGTGCGAGATCACGCTCGGCGTCAAACAGGTCGTTGACGATATATACGACGCCGCTCACGATGATGAAGATCAGCGTCGCAGCTACACTCGTCGCCACCAGCCGGACCATGCCCTCAAACTGGTCAAGGTCCCACCATTTGTTTACGGTAAAAAACAGCGCGATAAGAACCAGGCCGTTCTTAGGGGCCTGTCTCGGTCGCATGGACCGTATGAGTCCGTACAGGATCGCCAAAATAGAGCCGGAGCGACGATCTGTTGCAGGAGTGCTTGCCATCGAGCGGATGATACCGGATCACATGCCCGTCACACATACGGAAATCGGTTACAGATCTTCGACGGCCACATTCGGATCTGGAGCTCGACCGGGGATCATCAGACAGGTTGCGGCTTGAGCCCCAGAAGACGGTTACGTCTGGATCAGCTGATGGTCGACAAAGGCCTCGCGACTAGCGTCGAGGAGGCCCGGGCGCTCGTAATGGCGGGGGATGTATCCCTGCCTTCAACCCACGGTCGGCCCACGGCGGGGCAGCAGTTGAGGGACGATCAGGAGATCGTATTGCGCTCCCGCTCTCGCTTCGTTTCGCGCGGTGGGGAGAAACTGGCGCACGCGCTGGAGCGGTTCGGGGTCGATCCCACGGGAATGACTGTGCTGGATGTCGGCTCGTCGACAGGCGGGTTTACCGATTGCGTGCTCCAGAACGGAGCCGTCCGCGTCTACGCGGTAGACGCCGGACGCTCGCAGCTCCACTCCCGTCTGGTGGCCGACGAGCGTGTTCTGTCCTTGGAGAGCACGAACGCGCGCGAGCCAATACTACTTCCGAGCAAGGTTGATCTCATCGTTGCGGACGTGTCTTTTATCTCGTTGGAGTCCATCTTGCCGGCGGTGTTCGCCCACCTGCGCCCCGGGGGTCGGGCGATAGTGCTCTTCAAACCACAGTTCGAGGCGCGTCGCGGAGAGGTTCCGAAGGGCGGCGTTATCCGGGATCCGGGCCTGAGAGCAAAGCTCGTCGGTCGATTTGTCGCCTGGTTGACTGGGAACCGGATCCGAATCAGGGGATTGATACGGTCGCCCATCCTCGGAGATGCTGGAAATGCCGAGTTCCTGATCTGGATAGAGCCACCGTCGTAAATCTTGCAATCCGGTGATCGACACACGACCCCGTGCCTGTTCCGATCTTCATTTACGGGACGTTGGACGATGCCGCGTGACTGGATGTGCAAAACAGGGCTATCGGATGAAACCCGGACGGGGGTACCATAGGGTAACTCTCAACGACGCGATTCCCGGCCCACCGCAAATGCGGCGGCGCCACGGGAGCAGCGCACCGTAAGGTCAATTGCCGTACACCTCTCGGTCCGACTGGCTCGACGACGACAGGCCCCGTGAAGCCTGTGGTGTCATCGGTGTATACGCGCCGGGCGAAGATGTCGCCAATGTCGCTTATTTTGGTCTCTTTGCCCTGCAGCATCGCGGGCAAGAGTCAGCCGGCATCGCTACTGCGGACGGCCGGGACATGGTCCTTCACACCTCAATGGGTCTCGTCGCACAGGCGTTCCGTGAAGAAGACCTTGAACGGCTGACGGGCCATATCGCCATCGGTCACACCAGATATTCCACTACCGGAGCGCCCAAGAGATCCAACGCTCAGCCGATCATCGCCCACGGCGACAACGGATTCACGATTGCGATAGGTCACAACGGCAACGTGATCAACGCCGCACCGCTGCGCACGGAACTCGAAGAGTGGGGCTCAAATTTCACCGGCACCTCAGATACTGAAGTCATCGCCGAGATGTATGCGAAGGCGCCCGGGACCACCTGGGAAGAGCGTTCTGCGTACGCCATGAGACGCCTGAAGGGCGCTTACTCGCTGGTCATCATGACCAAAGATCAGCTGGTGGGAGTACGTGACCCCCTCGGTATTCGCCCCCTCTGTATCGGCAAGTTTGGCAATGGCTACATCCTGGCCTCCGAGAGCTGTGCCATCGACCACGTCGGCGGCGAGTTCATCCGGGAGATCGAACCCGGTGAGACGGTCGTGATAGACGAGAACGGCATGGAGTCGTTCATGTGGTCCGGCACAAAGGAAGGCCATGCGATGTGCATATTCGAGCACATCTACTTCGCCCGCCCGGACAGCATCCTGAATGGAAACCTCAATCAGACGACCAGGGCCGAAATGGGCGCCCAGCTCGCGAGAGAGCATCCGGCCGATGCCGATCTCGTCATCGGGGTACCGGACTCAGCGATCCCCCACGCCGTCGGATACGCAAACGAGATCGGTATCCCTTACGGGGAAGGCCTTGTGCGAAACCGGTACGTCGGACGCACCTTCATCCAGCCGAGCCAGCGTATGCGTGACATCGGCGTCGGCATCAAGTTCAACGCGCTGCCTGATGTGATCAAAGGCAAGCGACTGGTAGTGGTGGAGGACAGTATTGTCCGGGGCACGACCAAGTCACGTGTGGTGAAGTTGCTCCGCAACGCAGGCGCCGCAGAGATCCATGTACGTATCGCCTCACCGCCCATCATCTCCACCTGTCACTTCGGTGTCGACATGGCGACTATCGATGAACTGATCGCCGCCAGGAAGACCGTCGACGAGATCAGGGACGTAATCGGCGCCGATTCCCTCGGATATTTGAGTTTGGATGGACTGAGAAATGCGGTCCAGGCCAAAGCCGGAACTTTCTGCAACGGCTGCTTCACAGGCAAATACCCCATCCCCGTCCAACTTGAGATGAACAAGATGGAGTTTGAAGGGGTTGCGGCTAACGATTAGCCGCGGGTTCAGGCACGCCTGGATTATTTTTAGATCTGACTCAGCTCAGTGCGTTCCGGGAATTCTGGATGAACACGGTCTGCCTACCCCTCAGATTCCCTCCCAGATGGCTTTCGCGCGAAGCCGGGGCGTAATAAGCTAAATCCCGTACTTTTCCCGAGACTCCCGTCGTTCCTTCAGGGTTCTGGCAGGGTTCCGGGACTCCCCCTGAAATCGCTTACATCCCCCGAAATCCATAAGGTAGTGGCCGCATACCCATGACCGCCAACACCTCCCCCAACACCTACAGGGCCGCCGGAGTCGATCTCGACGCGGCGGGCGCTCTCAAAGATCGAATCAAAGCGGTCGCCGGTATCACATTTGGCGGTCGAGTCATCGGACGCCCGGGCTTCTTTGCCGGGGTTTACGAGCGATCACCTGACGATGATCTGCTGATGGCCGCCAGCGCCGACGGGGTGGGGACAAAAATTGCGGTCGGACAGGCCGCAAAAAACTTCCGAGGACTCGGGATGGACCTAGTCAACCACTGCGTAAACGATCTTCTGACCACCGGCGCACGGCCGGCCTTTTTCCTGGACTACATCGGCCTCGGGCACGCAGAACGCGACGACGCTGTGGAGATCGTTGAAGGCATGGCGGAAGCCTGCAACGCCGCTGGATGCGTCCTTATCGGCGGAGAGACCGCCGTCATGCCCGGACTTTATTCAGGCGACGATATGGACGTGGTGGGAGTTATCTGTGGATACGTCCACAGGTCCGAACTGCTCGGGGGCGAAGACGCTCAAATCGGCGACGTCCTGATCGGCATCCCGTCCAACAGCCCACACACCAACGGCTACTCATTGATCCGGCGTGTGTTCGATATCGACAACCACCCTGAAGTGCTCGAAGAGACAGAGTGGTCGCCAAACATCGGCCGATCGCTCGGCGACGCGCTGCTGGAACCGCACCGCAGCTACCTTGAGCCGATCACCCCCGTACTGGGCATGATCCGTGGGATGGCGCATATCACCGGCGGCGGCGTGTTCGAGAACATTCCGAGATCGCTTCCCGACGGAATGGGCGCGGACATTGATCTGTCGAGCTGGGAAGTACCGCCGCTGTTCCGGCTGATACAGGAGCAGGGCAAGATCGACCGGGACGAGATGTTCCGGGTCTTCAACATGGGTCTAGGCATGGTCCTGCTGGCGTCAACTGACCGAGCGACCGGGATCATGGACCTGATACCGGATGCGTGGATCGTCGGGCGCGTCGTTGAACGCGCTCCAGATGCCGAGCCCGTAGCGCTTATCTAACGGTCGGCCGGAAACCCGGTAAGGCCACATTGAGAGACATTCCGGACGGTATATCGTCGCCGGACACGTACAGCCCGAGACCTAAAAGGAACTATTGAGTTGGCCCTCGCCTTACTTAGCCCGTACGACAAAACAGGACTGATCGAATTCGCCCGGGTCATTCAGGCCGCGGGATACGACCTTGTTTCCACAGGCGGAACACATGCCGTGCTGGACGGCGCAGGGTTGCCGGTCAAACAGGTCGCCGAGATCACTGGCTCGCCCGAGATTCTGAACGGCCGCGTCAAGACGCTCCACCCGGTAATCCATGGCGGGCTGCTCGCACGTCGCTCTATCCCGGACCACATGGCCCAACTCAAGGAACACGACATCCAGCCGATCGACATAGTTGTCGGTAACCTGTACCCGTTCCGGGAGACCATCTCAAAACCGGGCGTCACGCTCCAGGACGCGCTCGAGAACATCGATATCGGCGGCCCCACCATGGTCCGCGCCGCCGCCAAAAACCACCCGGACGTGGTGATCGTCGTGGACCCCGCCGACTACGAGCGCATCGGTGTCATGTTGGCAGACGGCGGCGTGCCTCAGGATGAGCGCCGCCGACTCGCCGCAAAGGCGTTCCAGCACGTCGCTCTGTACGACACAGCGATCGCTGGCTACCTGCGGGACACACCGACAGAGGACGAAGAAGAGCAGGCGGCCCAACGCTTCCCGGCGGAGTTCACTGCCGGTTTCAAACTCGGCGGCGTCCTTCGGTACGGGGAGAACCCGCACCAACCCGGAGCCCTGTACTCCCGTGACGGCGGAGAAGGCGGCGGAATCGCCTCCGCAGAGTTACTTCACGGCCGGGCGATGTCCTACATCAACTACCTGGATGCGGATGCGGCGTGGACCTCTGTCGCCATGCTCCCATCCACGGCAGTCAGTGTTGTCAAACACGCAAATACCTGCGGCCTTGCGATGCACGAAAACCAGACCGAGGCGTACAACCGGGCTTTCGCTGGAGATACCGTATCGGCATATGGTGGAATCGTCGGCTTCAACACAACGGTCACCGAAGAGACGGCAGAGGCCATGCGGCCCGTGTTCTACGAGGTGGTCGCGGCGCCAGACTACGAACCAGCGGCGCTCAAGATTCTCAAGCGGAAGTCAAAAAATCTGCGCCTGCTCAAAGTGAAACCGGTCAATGGACCGGACATCAGCCTGCATACCGTTTCGGGTGGATTGCTGATCCAGGTGGCCGATCGTGCCGAAGACGATCACTCGTCGTGGACCGTCGTCACCAAACGACAGCCCACCGATGAAGAACGTGAAGACCTCGAGTTCGCATGGCACGCCTGCCGGTTGATCAAATCCAACGCCATCGTCCTCGTGAAAGACCGGGCGATCGTCGGCATGGGCGCAGGCCAGCCGAACCGCGTAAACAGCGCATTCCTGGCGATACGGGCCGCCGGCGACGCGGTTCCCGGGTCGGTGCTGTCGTCCGATGCGTTTTTCCCCTTCCCTGACACGCTGGAACTTGCGGCGGAAGCCGGGGTGATGGCGGCGATCTCGCCTGCGGGCTCGATCCGAGACGATGAAGTTATCGCAGCAGCGGACAGGCTCGGCATGGCGGTCATCATGACCGGCAACCGGCACTTCCTCCATTAGGGGCGGGGATCAGTCGTTATGGCCGCAAGCGTAGACATAGTCATTCCGGTCCTCAACGAAGAGGTCGCCCTGCCTCGCTGCGTCAAAACGCTGTCCGCATTCATCGAGGAACACCCCGGCCGCGAATGGCAGATCACGGTGGCCGACAACGGATCGACCGATCGGACACAGGAAGTCGCCGGGGAACTCGCCGAGCAGGGATACCCCATTCGGGTCACTCGCCTTGATCAACGCGGGAGAGGCCGCGCCCTTAAGAAGGCGTGGTCGGAAAGCGACGCCGACATCCGGTTCTACATGGACGTCGATCTCTCAACCCGGCTCGACGCTCTGATGCCGATAGTCGAGGCGCTGGAATCGGGCGAGTACCAGGTAGGCATCGGCTCACGGCTGATGAAAGGCTCCGAGGTGATCAACCGGAAACTCCAGCGTGAGATAACTTCCCGGGTCTACAACCTGATGCACCGCGCCATGTTTTTCTCGCCATTCCACGATGCACAGTGCGGCTTCAAGGCCATCACGCGAGAGGTCGCAGACACCTGCCTGCCGCTCGTGAAGAACAACAACTGGTTCTTCGATACCGAGCTTTTAATCATCGCCGTGAAGTCTGGATATCGGATCAAGGAGCAGCCGGTCCACTGGGAGGATGACCCGGACACACGAGTGCATGTGGCCGCGACGGTGATTGAGGATGTGAAGGGTTTACTGCGCCTCCGCTTCGGTGGCGTGCCCCGGGGCAAAGCGCCTATGACCGACGGACCGACCTTGACCCCCCCGTGTGGGCGTAGATAAAGTGACGCAACCTCTGGCAAGGACGCATGCGTTCGCCGAGCGCATTCCCGGACACCCCGCAATCCCGGTATCAGATGAGCCGTACAGGCGCCGATGACTAATCGCGAACCTGAAATATCCCGAGCCCTTGTGCTCGGCCACACGGCCGACATCGAGCTTCATCGCGCCCAGGAGATCCTCCGTAACGAGTCGATCAACCCAGAGGTTGTGATGGAGTTCTCACCCGAAAAGTCAGGTGTGCTGGCCGGTATAAACGACGTCAAAACACTGCTCAACAGAAACCTTCCCGAGACCGGGCGAGAGGTGTGGGCGCTTGACGAGGCAAGTAGCTTCGACGAAAACGAGGTCGTGCTGCGAGTGCGTGGCCCCTACGCATCCTTCGGGTTGTATGAGACGGCCATAAACGGAATTCTCTCTTCAAGCGCCGGATGGGCGACGGCGGCGAGTGAGTGCGTCGACGCCGCCGACGGCGTGCCGATCGTCTCCCTAGGCGCGCACCACGTTCATCCCAGTGTTGTGGGCGTGATGGACTACTCGGCAGTGACCGGAGGGGCCAGCTCGTGTTCCTCCGTGCTCGGCGCTCGACTTGCCGGCGTCACGGCGTCTGGCACCATGGCGGCGGTGCTTGTGATCGTTATGGGCGACACACGGTCCGCTCTAGAAGCGTTTGACCGGAACATGCCGCCAGAAGTGCAACGTGTCGCCGTGGTCGGGACGATCGGCGATGAGGCGATCGAAGCGCTCGAGGTTTCACGCATGTTGCGGGACCGGTTGCGCGGCGTCCGGCTGGAGACCGCACAGACACGGGGCGGCGTGACGCCCGACCTCGTGCACGAACTCCGGGCGAGGCTGGACCAGGCCGGCTACAACCACGTTGATATTTTCGTAAGCGGCGACCTGGATCCCGAACAGATACAGTCATTCACGGATGACAGGGCGCCGGTTGCGGCGTTTGGAGTCGGGTTCCACATCGGCGCCGCTCGTCCAATTAAGTTCCAGGCGCAGATAAAGGAACTCGAGGGCCGGCCGGTCGCTCGCCGCGGTTTCGTCCCGGGAATAACGCTCAACCCTCGCCTGACCCGAGTTCTCTAGAGGTCTTCGCCCTGAAGCGAATCGGCCGTCGATTCTTTCAGGCTGATCCGGAGCACCCGTACCGTCTCAGGCGTCACCCGCGCCCACTCCGCGATGCGTAATCCGGCAACCCACGCGATACCGTGTTCACATTCGATTATCGGCACGCGGTCGCGCCATGACCGCGGGATTCCGGCGTTAACGAACAGGTCTTTTAACCGGGTATCCGCGTCCATGCCGAGCGGTTGAAATCGATCTCCCTCGACCCGGTTCCGCAATGTTGCCGCGCTCCCGATCGTATCAGCGTCTGCGTAGTGAATCGACTGTGAATCGGCGGTCAGGTCGTCCGGCCGTTTGACCAGCTCCACCACCAGCGCTTCACCCCCGGAGAACTCCAACCGTCCGGGAATAGATATCTCGATCGGGTCGATGGGCGCCGGGTATGGCGAGTCTTCCTGCCCGACCGGCGCATACATAACCGTGTGAGATCGGGTTTCGAACCGGATTCCGTGCGGCAGGTCGAGGGATCGCCCGGCCCCGGATTCGACCAGGCGGTCCATCTCAGTAATGTGTGTTCGAAGCAGGTCTGTCGCCGTGCCGGCCGCCTCAACGAACGCGCGTCGCAACAGGGAACGTCTGAGCGCTGGACGGGTAATCTGTAGCATTTTCCGGTCGAGTGTCACAGAACTTGTTTCCGGGTCCGAGACGTCGAGCACGTGCTCCCATAACTCGTCCACAACCTCTTTCAGCGCGGCGAGTTCCTCTGCGGCCGTGTCAGATAGCCGGGTGATCGCTTCTGCGACGCGCGGGTTGATCGCCTCCAGCTCCGGCATCACGTTCAGGCGCAATCTGTTTCGTGCGAAGGTCGTCGACTCGTTGCTCACATCCATTCGGGGAACGATTCCGCGGTCACGACAGTACTGCTCCGTGTCCTCCCGACGGAGCCGCAAGAGGGGCCGGATGATCGTCAACGAGCCGCCCCCCCAGCGTTTTGGCGTCTGGGAAACGAGCCGCATTCCACGAACACCGGCGAGTCCCGAACCGCGCACGATGTGCAAAAGTACCGTCTCCGCCTGGTCGTCGAGCGTGTGGCCGGTGATCGCCGCCTGGGCGTCTTCACTCTGTGCCGCCCGCCCCAGAAATTCGTAGCGAAGCCGACGCGCTGCGTCTTCTACCGACAACCGGTTGTCCTTCGCATAGGCGGCCACATCAGCGCCGTCGCCCATGTATGTGAGTCCGCGGGTTTCGGCGGCCACGCGGACATACTCTTCATCTGCGTCCGACTCTGCGCCGCGCATCTGGTGGTTGAAATGGCAGACGATCACCCTTGGACCGCCTGCCGCGCCAATCGCCTGCATCGCATCGAGCGCCGTCATCGAGTCAGCACCGCCTGAGACTGCGACCAGGACAGGCCGGTCCGGATCTACCGCGGCTTCGCCCAACGCCGCATTTATGGCGTTCCTGACCGAGAGAACGTGCGCCGGTTTTTCGGGGGTACCGGTGTTCACAGGGTTGGCGCCGCCTCCTGGGAAGTGACCCAGCGTCTCGCCCGGACGCGCACAATCTTGTTGCCCGCCATCTCGATAATCTGGAACCTGACCGGTCCCAATCTGACTCGATCGTCGACCTTTGGCAGTCGCTGCAACTGGTCAAGCAAGAACCCGGCGATCGTCTGATAGTCGCCGTCCGGTATGCCGAGTTCCAGCCGGTCGTTGGCATCCTCAATCGAGAGCGCTGCGTCAAGTTCAAACGTGTTGGCGTCCAGCGTGATGAACCGGTCGTCGGGTTTAAGGCCTTCCTCGCCGGTCGTGCCGATGGCCTGTTCCAGGATCTTCGTCAACGTGACAAGCCCGGCAATTCCACCGAACTCGTCGACCACCAGCGAGATCTTGTGTCCCGCTGCCTGCATGTCCTGGAACAGCTCGTCCTGCATCTTGGTCTCGGGCACAAACAAGGTCGTGCGCATCAGACCGGTGACGGGCGCTCCGTCCTTGAGATCTCCGACTGCGATGGATTGCAGAACGTCTTTCACAGAAAGGATGCCGACTACATCGTCATGATCGTCGTCGAAAACCGGGAACCGGGTGTGCGGGTTTTTGGCGTAGATCTCCATGAACCCGCTGAGACTTGCGCCGAGCTCGATCCACTCGATCTCGTTACGGGGCGTCATCACGTCTCTGACCTCTGACTCGCCGAAGCGGAAGATGTTCTCCAACATCTCTCCCTGGCTTTCGTCCACGGTTCCCTCTTCTTCACCGACGTCGATCAGCATGCGGAGTTCGCCCTCGGTGATGGTCGGCGTAGCCAGGGCGTCTTTGCCGCCGAGCATGTGCGTCAGTACGCGCGGAACCAGCGTGAAGATCCAAACGACCGGCCCCATGATCCTCATCAACGTCAGGACCGGACGCGAAACCATGTGAGACCAGCGTTCCGCTCCAACCACGGCGACCGATTTCGGTGTGAGTTCAGCGGCAACTACTACGATTACGGTCGCACCAAGGGTGGCGATGGCGACCACGCCCGCCGAGTTGCCCCAGAGACTGATCACGAGCGCCGTGCCGACGGCCGTGATGATGATGTTCAGGGCGTTCCCGATGAGCAAAATCGTTCCGAAGAACTTGTTGTACTTGTTGGTAATCTGGACGATCGCCTCCGAAGACAGGTCGCCCTGTTCGGCACGATGCCGGACCCTGATCCTGTTGACCGAGACTATTGCAGCTTCGGACGCGCTGATGAGAGCGCTGCCGACTACGGCAATCGCGATGATCAATATCGACAGAGTCATCCCGCGTGTTCTCCTCGTCAGCCATCGTTCCGGGGCGTCCGGTGATGGCCTTATTACGAAGAGTTTATCTCAGCACGAATAAAGGCCCGTTCGTGGGAACGGGCCTTTAACTGTAAATCCGAGCCTTATCAGGCCTGGAAACGTGGGTGCGAGGTCAGATCTAGTCTTCGGATTCTGAAGAATCTGTGGACTTAGAAGGAGACTTTGCCGACGCCAGAGCCGGGGCCGGCGGCGAGTCTTTCGCCGCCACCGCAGCGCGAATACCGGCGTCGATCTCGTCTCTGATAGCTACTTCCCGCTTCAGGAACGTTCGGGCAGCCTCGCGTCCCTGGCCCAGGCGTGTATCGCCGTAAGAGAAGAATGATCCGCTCTTCTTCAGGATCCCGTGTTCAACACCAAGGTCGAGCAGAGCGCCTTCCTTGCTGATGCCCTCTTTGAAGAGAAACTCAAGCTCGGCAACACGGAACGGCGCAGCGACCTTGTTCTTGACGACCCGGGCACGAACGCGGTTCCCGATGATCTCGGTCCCGTTCTTAATTGCCTCCATACGGCGGAGGTCGATGCGTACCGAAGCGTAGAACTTGAGCGCCCGCCCGCCCGGAGTGACCTCCGGATTTCCGAACACCACGCCCACCTTCTCACGCAACTGGTTAATGAAGATAAGGGTGGTGCTTGTGCGTGCCACAGAGCCGGTTAGCTTGCGGAGGGCCTGTGACATGAGGCGGGCCTGGAGACCGATGTGGGTATCGCCCATCTCGCCTTCCTGCTCAGCCATCGGCACCAGCGCCGCGACCGAGTCGATCACGATAACGTCCAGGGCGCCGGAACGCACCAGGTAATCCGTGATCTCGAGCGCCTGTTCCGCAGAGTCGGGCTGTGAGACGAGGAGCGAGTCGATATCTACGCCGATCAACTTCGAGTAAGCGGGGTCCATGGCGTGTTCGGCGTCTATGAAAGCGGCGGTGCCGCCAAGTTTCTGCGCCTCGGCGATCACGTGTGAAGCAAGAGTCGTCTTGCCGGCTGACTCGGCCCCGAAGATCTCCACCACACGGCCGCGGGGCAGACCGCCTATGCCGAGCGCCATGTCGAGAGCGATAGAGCCCGTGGGAATGGCGTCGATGTCCTGGTCACCCCGGTCACTCAACTTCATGATTGCGCCGCGACCGAACGCCTTGTCGATCTGAGCCAGCGCTAGCTCCAACGCCTTCTCACGCTCGGAGCGGTTCCCGTTGGTATTGACGGGTTTTTCAGCTCGGGCGGCTTTGGCGTTACGGAGTGGGGACATATCTATTGCCTCTTCTTCTGGCAGACCTGTCGGCGTTTATTTACTTATTGGCCCCCGGCCGGACGCTTCTTTTTTGTGTCCGTTCCCGGCGGCGGTGATGACGCTAGCACGGATGTTCTAATGTTGCAATACAGAAGCGTCACACCCGAACGAAACCGTTGGATGAGGCACCCGGGAACATCCTTGTCATACGGAGTTTATGTCTCCCCCCGGCATACGGCCATCCTGAATGCAGGCAGGTGAGAGAGTACACGGTAGGGATGGGCAGCGCCCGACATCGCCTCTCCCAGCGGGAGAGGGCTGGGAGCCTGTCCTTCCGTGGAAGGATGAGGGAGAACGATCGTCTCCACGAAACGTGATTAGTTCGCCAGAAGGTCTTCCGGTGGAGATCCCTCGGCTACGTTTGGGATGACACAACATCGCCAAAACAGAACGACCGTCACCTATCCCAGATACGCTGCGGCCCAACCGAGACCGTCAATAAAAGAGAACAGGTGGGGTAGTTGATCTCCCCGCCTATCGCTCCCGCTTTTTGATGGGTTTCTTGTAAAACTTTGTTCGGGCACGCAGCCGAGTCCGGTCCTCCGCGGACAACGCCTTGCCCGTCTTGCTTCGCTCGTTCTGCATCTCCCGGCCGAGCTTCAGGAATGATTCGAACCGCTCCGAATTCAACTCACCGCTGGCAATCGCTGACTGCACGGCACAGCCCGGCTCCCCCTCGTGTCGGCAGTCCCGGAACCCACACTCTTCGGCCAGCTCGGTGATATCCGAAAACGCCTCTGCAATACCTTCCTCCGCGTTCTGCAACGTGAAGGTGCGCATTCCGGGAGTGTCTATAAGCACGCCGCCGCCGGGGATAGGCATGAGGTGTCGCGCCGTCGTGGTGTGCCTGCCCTTTCCGTCGTACTCCCGTACCTCTCTTGTCGCGAGCAGCTCGCTCCCGAGCAAAAGATTGGAGATCGTGGACTTGCCGACCCCGGAAGCGCCAATAAATACGACCGTCCGATTCCCGGTCAGGTACTGGCGCAGTTCATCCACCCCGTCGCCGGTCAGACCGCTTGTCAGGTGGACCCTGAGTCCGGGGGCGGTGTTTTCGATCTGCTCTAGGACCTCGGATGGGTCCGCCACGAGATCCGACTTGGTGAGAAGGATGACGGGGGTGGACCCGCTCTGTTCGATCTGGGCGACCTCTCGGACCAGCCGGGCGATATTGGTCTTGACCGCCGTATGGGTGGTGAAAACGAAGTCGATGTTGGTCGCGATGACCTGTATTTCTCGGACGGCCGATCTACTCTCAGAGCCGCCGCGGGTTCGCGCCAGCACCGACCGTCTCGGCAACACGACCTCGATCGAGTCCGTGTCGTGCCGCGGCCTCGGCAGCATCCCTACCCAATCGCCGACGGCGGGCAGCTGCTCCTTGTCCGATGTGTACAGCATGTCGGTCGATGGCTCCGCCCGGATCGACCCGTTTTCGGTCAGGACCATGGACGATATGCGATCGACGCGGGCGACACGGCCGGGCTTGAGGCCGGCGGCGTGGTGTTCTGAGAAATGGGCAGAGACGTGTTCGTCCCAGCCTATGGAAACAAGAAATGGGGATGCCGGTTCCCCGAGGGCATGAGAATTCAACGTTGGGTCTCCACGTAAGGATGGCGTACCCGCAGTTGGACGCTGATCTAACTCAGGGTGTCGGGCGTGGGCAGGCAATCATCCATAGAAATGAATCGCGAGTAAGTGCGAAAAGTCAGGACTTGCATCACGTCTCCTCTCGATATGGGATTGATCGCCATGAGATACCGGCTGGTGCGAAAGTCTGCTGGGCCGGTCACGGTTCGTCAAGCCACACAGGGATTGCTAAAGATTCCGTTCCCACTCATCAAGAGGGGTGAAGAGACCGCCTCAAGGGTGCTCCGTCGCCGGTTGTCTTCGTATCAACCCCACCACGTAGGGCATGCCCCTGAACTCTCAGCCGGGCACGGCAAAGATCGCCGCAAGTATGAATGAAGGACCGATGAAACCGAAGAAGAACTGACTCGCTATGTATACGCCCCAGGCAACGGGCGATCCCCAGGCGTCTCCGTCGGCGATGAAACTAAACCCAATAAGCGCCGCAATCACCGGGACCACGGCGATCTGGGGCCATCGTCCCCACGGCAGGCCGAGACCGACGATGAATGCGTCCGAGAAGTACCACCAAGCGATCGCGATCGGTATGAAGTATCCGAGCTCTGGCAGGTCTGTGCCGACAAGGGCGTCGTAAACGACGAGGTTGTAGACGAAATAGAACGTTGCTCCGAGCCCGAAGAGGAACCGCAAAGTCCGCCCGATCACGAGCGGTTTCGGTGAAGTGCCAGAGTCTACAAAGTCACCAAGTGGCATAGTTGCGGCATGCTACCGCAATTCCGGTTCTGTCATCGGTAGCCGATAGTATTCCGATCAGTGACCGAAAGACGGTCATGCACCTTCACCGGGGTTTGTAAATCCAACGCTGAGACTCTCGAAGTGCGGGGATGCAACAACGCGGTATTCCAATATCAACGCTCGCGACCACAGGATTGAAATGCCACAAACGGACCAACAACAAAACAACAAAGAACTATTTCGTCGATTCCTCAAAGAAGTCGTCAACCCGAGCGCGCCTGAGCGTATGGAAGAGTTTGTCGCACCCGGTTACATCGACCACAGCTCAGACGCCCGTGGACCCGAGGGCTACCGGGACAACCACAACAAAATACTTGCTGCTTTCCCGGACTTCCACGTAGAGATAAACCAGATCATCGCCGAGGGCGACCTGCTGGCCTTCCACCTGACCTATAGCGGCGCCCACAAAGGCAAGTTCAGGGACCTCGAACCCACCGGCAAAAAGGTGTCATGGTCGGCCATGCAATTCAGGCGCGTCGAGGACGGCAAGTTCGTGGAAAGTTGGGGCGTATCCGACACCGACGGGCTGCTCGAGAGGCTAAACGAGGAACAGTCAACCTGACCGGCGCCATCGTTACTCTTCTTCCCCACCCGGTCTCTGGTTCAGGGGCGCGGCAGGGCATCGGCAGCGCGAGAAGAGCACGTGCCAGCGCCTTGTAGAGCTCAAACTTCTGCCTCGAGAGCAGGGGACGTATCTCCCAGGTTGCGATTTCGCCCCACGGAAAAATAGACCAGGATTGTTCTCCCGTCTCGAGACCAATGCCCACATCGGCGCCGTCACGTATCAAACGACCTCTGATGTCTTTGCTGAGGGCCATATGTCCGACGACGTAATTGCCGAACTTTCTTTTTCGGTCCGTCCACTTCAAGGATTGATCGATATCTCGAATCGTGCCCAATTTCCAGCGGATGTCTCTAATAGGCCCGATCAAGGGTATCTCCTTCACCCGTGACGATCGAATATAAATCTGGGGGTGACGCTGGATGCGTTCGTCGGGTACATCGAACGAAAAGTACCCTCCGCAGCAACCGGCGACACACCCGTCAATGGAAATTACCTAGCGGATCGGGCCCTCAGCGATTTCCACTGCGCGGCCGGCGGGCGCCGTTACGAACGCGTCAACATCAATGTCCTGGAGCGCGTCGCAGATTTCCTGGGGAAAGAAGTCCATTACGATGGCCGATAATTGATTCCGTTCAACGAGAATACGAAAAACGTGAAACGGCGGTTCCAATTACGGATAGTTCCAACGTGTGGGGACTAAACTTCAAGAATGTACATTCCCCCTTATTTCAAGATCGAAGACCCGGAGGCGATAGAGAAAATCGTCTCCGAGAGCGGTTTTGCAACCTTGATCACGCCGTCGTCTGACGGCATAAAGGCGACTCACCTGCCGCTTTTGTATGAGCCCGCTAGCTCGTCTAAAGATGCAGGAATCATCAACGGACACATGGCCCGGGCGAACGACCACCGGAGGTCGATCGATGGCGCGTCTGAATCTCTTGCGATATTCCAGGGTCCCGACGCCTACATCTCGTCAGAGTGGTACGAAACAGCGCCCGCAGTACTGACCTGGAACTTCGCCATCGTGCATATGCGGGGGCCACTGAAGCTGATCGATGACCGGTAATGGCTCTCAGCTCACGTGGACCAGATGGTGAAGTTTCACGAATCACGGGCGCTTGATCACCCATCTGCTCCTCCGAACCCGGAACTCAAGGCGAGTCTAATAGGCGGCATCGTGGGCTTCCGAATGACGGTCACCTCCATCGAGGCCAAGTTCAAACTCAACCAGAACCGCAGCGATGCCGACAGACTGGCGGTGGCGGACACTCTGGATGCGTCCGGCAATCAGACTGACGCAGAGTTAGCGGCCCTAATGCGTGAGCATGGCCCCAGTTAGTTAGAGCGTAGAGCGCCATGTAGTCCAGACAACAACTGCGGGCCTCCGCAAGGATCATCAGTTTGTCAGTTAGCAACCCGAGCCCGACACCGGATCAGCTAACCGCTCTTGCCGTTGAGTTAGACGTGGAGGGCGGCCTGGAGTTGTTGCGTCGGCTGGGCGGCGGGATCGACGCGACGATGGAGTTGCTGAGGCTAACGGACGACTCCGGACGACAGAGAAAGGTGATCCTGAGACGTTACGGCAAATGGGTGGCATCGAAAGGGCAGGAACACGCCGATAGGGAGGTAGCGATACTTCGGCTTCTCAGTACAGCCGGCCTACCCGTGTCCGCACCGGTCTGGGTCGATACAAATCAGATATTCCCGGAACCGGCCCTTGTACTTGAGTACATCGACGGCGAGCCGCTCACCCGACCTGAAGACGAGACGGATTGGGCGCGTCAGATGGCCAGGTTCCTCGTAAGCCTTCACGCTATTCCAGTTGACCCCGATGTGTCGGCTTTGCTGAAGGACAATCGAGTAGAGATCAGTCGTAAATATTCATCCCCAACCGCTGCTCAGAATTTTTCAAAATTAGCGGATGCTGATCGGGTCTGGCGCGTTGGAGTTGCCGCATTCGCTGATGCCCCGATCGGGGATACGGCCATTCTTCACAATGATCTCTGGCTCGCAAACATTCTCTGGGCAGGACAGAACCTGAAAGCGGTCATCGACTGGGAAGGCGCGAGCCTGGGGGATCCGATTCTGGACCTTGCCTATACCTCGATGGACCTCAGACTTCAGGGCTGGGATCTGGGCGCAGATGTGCTTGTCCGTGAATACGCTCAAAAGTCAGGGCGAAGTCTTGAATTACTACCCCTCTGGACCACGCACGTCTTGGTCCAATCATTCCCCGAGGTGGAACTCTGGTCGCCGGGTCTCGAGGATCTCGATCGTGAAGATCTCACGCCGGAAGTCATCAGGCGTCGACATACGGAACTCATGGCCCGGTACTTAGAGCAGTTAGATTAGAGTTTCCGAAATCGGTTTCTATCCGATCTGTGTATTACGGGAAACGTAACGTCTGATTAAACAGGAGAAGTTTAGACTTCTCGTCTTAATTGCTCTGGGGGTGAGCAATGCAGATGATCCGTCGAGCCACATCGACCCGTAAGCGCAAAACCATCACCGCTATCGCGTTGGCGATAGCGGTTGCGGTCGCGGTTCCCGCGGTTGCCCTCGCATAGTACGGTTCCGTTGCGGCCTGCACCGTTGCGGTAATCGGGCTCAACGGAGATTCTTGAGTCTGAAATGTGCTGACACGATGCACCTGAAATTCACGGAGGAGGACTCGATGAGGGTCCAGCCGCAACAGTCAAAGCTTACGGCCCTTCTGCTGACGTTGGCGGTCATCGGCGCGTCATGCGTCACGTCTACATCCGGCGGACCATCATCGCCGGTGGTCGTCGGAGAGACACGCCCTGACGCGGATGCTACCTCGATCGTATTGCCGACTCGGATCCCGAGCCTGAGTGCAGCTCCTACGCCGGATATTCTGTCGACCCCTGTTACTTCGTTATCTCCAGTAGCGACACCCAAAACGACGCCCGCTCCGGAGCCTACCGAGACGCCGATAGCGAGTCCCGCGCCAACCCCCGTCACGCCAACATCTGTGCCAACCGGGATCCCCACACCTATCGATCAGCCGACTCCAACCGCACTGCCGCCCACCAGCACTCCGAGTCCGGTCGTCCCAACGCCTACCGTTTTCGCCACGCCCGTGTTGCCAACACCATCGCCAAGGCCCCCTGATCTCTATGACACTCCGGAGGCCGCGCTTGAGCGCGCCGCGGAACTCGGGTGCAGCGGGTGGCGCGGAACTACCGTGAACGGTCAGTTTGGCTACTTCCCATGCGGCGATCTTCACCTGTACGAGGCCCTCGTGACCGGCGGTCCTTACAACCTGTTCGGAGAGGGATGTACTCTCGCCAGTAATCCCGATGTCCGATTCACCGTCCCGATAACAGAAATCGACAAGATCGCGCTGATCATCCCGAGTGGCTCGGCAAACGGTGGCGTCATTAAGCCGCATGGCTATATCCATCCCACGACGATCGGTGGGACAAAGGTGAATTCGTTCATCTACGCGCCGGCGGATTCATGGCTTCAATCGATCGCGTACTACAAGACCTTTTTCGGCACCGACGAGTACCTGCTGACCTTCTTCTCTAGTCGTGAAATCTCCTGGCGACTTGATCATATCCTGACCCCGGTGGACAGCATCCTGGCCGTTGCCCCGTCCACACCCGCCACCAGCTCAGCAACAACGCGGCTGGCCGAGCCAATCTTCTTCAAGGCTGGCGATCTTGTGGCGCGCTCACGCGGCGCAGGTGACGGCCAGGGTCCGTGGGATTTCGGCGCTTACAACACGACGGTGGTCAACACCTTCGCAAACCAGAATCGCTACGCCTCGGCGACCAACACCGGGCAGTCGATCAACACCGTCTGCCCGTATGACCTCTATGACGAACCTTTGCGCTCGCAGTTCCACGCACTGTTTGGCGGCAACTCCGGGCCCGGTTACCCGAACGCAGCATGCCCGGCGGGACGAGATACGCCGGGTGCGCTGGCGGGCAAGTGGTTCGCACCGGACGACGCCATAGACGATGGCGGTTTTGCCATAACACTTGAGGACGACGATGGGGTGATGATGACGGGCGGCGGGTTGGACGTACGCGTGCCGAAGGGTTCGTCTACGTGGGCTGATCCGGCTCTTGTCACGACCAGCCATTGCTATAACGGCGGACAGTGGGGTTGGGCGTTCCTCGAGTTGCTGGACGTGAACACGCTCGCAGTGGCGGGCGGCACAGGCGGAAGCCCGGCGACGTTGCCTTCTAACTACAGCGTTTTTGTGCGGTAGAGCGGTCGATTTGTGGCGACGCCGTAGGTGCGGGCGGCCTACTGGACGGGCGAGAACGGCATTGCGTTGTACAGCATGTTCTCTTGCTCAAGTGGCCGCGAACCGGAAGACGGTGGCCATCCGATATCTGCGAACTTCTTGCGGGCTTCCGTACGGTGCTCCCAACTTTCGTACGACCACATGTGAATCCAGCGGTTGAGCTGACCCAGCTCTGAGGTCCATATACCGACCGGCTGCGACAGTCCAATCCGGTCGGTGATCTTCGAGCCCCACGCTTCCATCCAGGCCGATGTCGTTCCCGGTTGAAGTGTGTAGTCACGAAGTTCAAATATCGGTCCGATTTTGCGTTCGATGTCCAGGGGAGGCAGGAACGACGCGGGCACAAATATTTCCGAATACTGGTGCTCGATCAGATCCATGGTTTTGGGAGGCCAGTTGCCACCGGCGACGGCCTTTGCCCGCATCTCATCGCGGTGCTCGACGCTGTCGTACTGCCAGATGTGCAGTACCCGGTTCAGCCGGCCAACCTCGGTATAGAAATAACCGACCAGCGGCGAAAGCTTCTTGCGCTCCTCTATCACGTCCGAAACGCGCTCGATGTAGGCCGCTATCGAACCTGGTTTCAGATCGTAGGTACGGAACTCATGGATCATTGGCTTGTCCTGGCAACTCGTGCGTGATGTCTTTGCTGTGTGGAGTTGGTCAGGCCGGAATGGTGTCCGGCCTGACCGGCATCACTGTCTCGTTACTGAATCGGCGAGAAGTCTGCTGCCCACATCAGTTTGTTTTCCTGGGCCAGTGGAGATACCGATGAGTTCGGCGGCGGCCATACGCCCTTCGCACGTGTCTCGTTACGAACCTCCATGCGGTGTTCGAAGCTCTCGTATGCCCACATGTGCGCCCATCGGTTGAGGCCGCCGATGTCCGAGGACCACGCGCCGACCAGCGGCGAGAACTTCACACGTTCCTCGATGGCCGCGGACCAGGCTTCAATGACCTTGGGAATGCTGCCCTGCGGGTATTTGTAGATACGCAGCTCAAAGAGAGGTCCGATCTTCCTCGGCGTCAGCGGCTCCATGAACGGCGCAGGGATGTAGATATCTGACTGCATGTTGAGGATGACCCCGGCGTTGTCCGGTGGCCAGACGCCGTCCGCCACAACCTTTGCCCGGATCTCGGTGCGGTGGTTCATGTCGTCATACGGCCAGATGTGGACGACCTGGTTCAGGGTGCCGACTTCGGTGTGGAAGAAGCCGCCGAGTGGCGTGACCTTGGTGCGCTCTTCTATCATCACCCCCGTCTTCTCCAGGAACTCTGGTACGCCCCGCGGGACGAGGTCATACGTGCGGATCTCGTGGATCATGTGATGCTCCTGCTGGGATTTTTCGTCGCAGCGGCAGGTTACACCCCCAGAGGGGGTTTTAGTGTGGGCGTGTGCCAGTGTTGTTGCGGGAGGACCCTTCGAGGTCCTCGGGGTGGGTTCTTGCTGTATACCGCCTACTTGAACGCGGGCATCACCTTGTCACACATCAGGCACATCGAGCGCTCGATGTCGCTTTCGGAGATACCTTCACCGGCGTTGAACTCGGCGACTATCGAAGTCAGTTTCAGTCGCTCTTTCAATTCGTGAACGCGCTCGATCACCATCTCCGGCGTTCCCACGACCACTTTCTCCCGCATCACGCTGTCCCATTCCAGGCTTGCGAGCTCGGCGGTCCGAGAGGCGCGTTCGGCGTCGTGCGCCACGTCGGTTCGCCCCGCCGTTACGGCGATCTGTCCACCCAGACGGCGGAACTGTTTCATAAAGCTCTCTTCAGGAACCGACTCGGCCTCTTTCCGGGACTCCGAGATGTAGACCGGAATACGAATCGACACGTCCGCAGGGCCTGTGAATCCTGCTTCCTCCCGGGCGGCCTGGTAAGTAGCCACGTACCCTTCGACGAGGGCCGTATCGTGCTGGCGGACGCCGATGAAAAGAGGAAGGTTTAGCTTGCCGACGATGGGGAATGACGCCTCTGAATTCGCCGCCATCCTGAGCGGCGGGTGCGGTGTCTGTACCGGCTTCGGCACGAGGCACACGTTGTCGTACGAGTGGAACTTACCTTCGTACGTAAAGCGCTCGTTCGTCCACAGGCCCTTGATAATCTCGATGTCCTCTAATGTGCGTTCGCTGCTCGTCGAGTAGTCGATCCCATAGCCGTCGTACGCCGCCGGCGAACCGCTCCTGCCGATGCCGAACTCGAAACGTCCCTCGCTTATCTGGTCAAGCGTGGCGGTCTCTTCAGCCATTCGCATCGGGTCGGTCAGCGGAAGTACCTGGACCGCGGTTCCGATCTTCACCCGCTTTGTGCGTGTGGCGATCGCAGACCCGACGGCCATCAGTGCGGTCATAACCGACCGTTCCGGGTTGAAATGCGACTCGGCCATCCAGATCGCGTCAAGACCTGCAGATTCGGCAAGATCGACCTGTCGAAAGCCCTCTGCGAAATGTTCCGATTGTGGACGGCCCGGCCGTGCGTGGAACTCCATGAACGTACCGAAATCCAAGGGCAGCCTCCTCGACCCAATCTTGGGCTTTGAATTTGGGAATCAGGAATTTAGAACCGAACGAACCGGACCCTAACTGAGGATCAGTGAAACGTCGAGCGCGTGAGGCCGGTTGCGCGTATCTATCGCTCCTGGCGTGCCATTAATCGGTCCGTTTCTACCGATTCAAACCAGGTCTCAAGTTCGGCGAGCATGACGCGGGTGCGTTCAGGGTCATTGGGGGCGAGATTGTTCTGTTCCAGGGGGTCGCTTGCTATGTTGTACAGCTCTGGCGGGGGCGGGTCTGGAATGATGCGGTCCGGCTCGCGCCAGTCCGCGATGCCCGTCACTTCCAACGGCCGGTACTTGTAGTCGATATCGCGCTGGATATACATATCCATGAGCTGCTGGTCAGCCGGGGTGGCGGCGACGATGCCCTTGATATCCGGGCGTACCAGCTTCCAGTCGCCGTCACGAATTGCCGCGTTCGTGATCGGGATCGGGCTGTAGTTGTTCCACTGCCAGAATCGTGCGGGCGATGTTTGGGGGGACTCTCCCCTGAGTACGGGCAGCATGTCGTGGCCGTCTATCGCCGGACCCTCGAGTCTGGCGGTCCCGGTAATCCCGAGCAATGTCGGATACCAGTCGGTGAAGTGGACGATCTCTGCGACCTCGTGTCCGCCATCAAGGCCGTCCGGCCATCGCACAACCATCGGCACACGAATCCCACCTTCGTAGACCGAGCCTTTTGCGCCGTTGAAGCCGCAGTTGTATCGAGTCGTGTCGATGCTCACGCCTTCAGGGACCTGATCGTCCCGGAGGATGAACGCCGGTCCGTTGTCGCTGGTGAACTGGACGATGGTGTTGTCGGCGACTCCGGCATCGTCTAACGATTGCAAGATGCGGCCGACTCCCCGGTCCATAACCTCGATCATTGCGTATGTAAGCGCCACGCCCTCCGACAGTCCCATCGCCCGATAGGGAGCCACCACGTCGTCGGGCGCCTGGAGCGGCGAGTGCGGAGCGTTGAATGTGACGTTCAGGAAGAACGGCTCGCCCGCGTGGCGTTGGATAAAGCCGACCGCTTCTTCCGCCAGTACGTCGGTCAGGTAGCGACCGCCCGACTCTTCAAACGCGCCGTTTCGGTCCAGTCGCCAGCGATAGTAGTCGGCCCAGCCGCCTCGGAACCCGACGAACTCATCGAAGCCGCGTGCGTTGGGGTGGAATCTTGGATCCAGTGCGCCCAGGTGCCACTTGCCGACCAGCCCGGTGGCGTATCCCGCGGATTTAAGTGCGTCCGCTATGGTGATCTCGTCCAGCCCGAGCCTGTCGTATCCAAGCGTCTCCTGCGGCGTGATGGCGCCGGTTCGGTGTGGGTAGCGACCGGTCATCAGCGAGGCCCGTGCGGGGGCGCATACGGCCGAACCTGAGTAATGCTGGGTGAGGCAGACGCTGTGGTCGATCAGGCCGTCCAGCACGGGCGTGCGGACGTGGCCGTCGTTGAATCGGCCGAAGTCGCCGTAGCCCATGTCATCGGCGACGATCATGACGATGTTGGGGCGTGGCATTAGTAG
Organism: Dehalococcoidia bacterium; assembly: GCA_046583455.1. Lineage (GTDB taxonomy): Bacteria > Chloroflexota > Dehalococcoidia > Lucifugimonadales > Lucifugimonadaceae. Next base: position 55,108 of record JAYGCG010000051.1, read on the forward strand.
TGGCGCCTTTCGTTTGTTCCAGGACAAACGTCGTGCGGACGTTGTGTGGCCAATGAGTCTCGCAGATAGAAAGCCAGGAGATTCCTGAGTCAAGCTCAGGACAGGCTCTTCGCATCGGCTCAGGATGACAGGAGATGGATGTCCGTCGCGCCAACGGGATCCATATCCCGGCTAGACTTCGCTTTGCACAGAGTTCCTCCTCCGAAAGAATAAGGACCAATCACCACCATGACGACTACCACTCCCGGCAAGAAGACTCCCACCAGGCGAGAGGCGAAGCGCGCTCGGGGCAAATGGCGGTCCTGGGAGACTACCGAGGGGGCGATTCGCGCTCCGCATCGGGCGATGATGCGGGCGATGGGGTTGTCCGATAGAGACATCGCCCAGCCGTTTGTTGGCGTCGCTTCTATGCACAACGAGGTCACGGTTTGCAACTTCGGCATCGCACCACTTGTTGACGACGTTAAGCATGGCGTTAGGGAGGCCGAGGGCACGCCGTTCATGTTCGGGACGATCACCGTGTCCGACGCTATATCGATGGGCACGGAGGGCATGAAGGGCTCGCTTGTGAGCCGTGAGGTGATCGCAGATTCGATTGAGACGGTCTGTTTCGCCGAGCGGTTTGATGGTGTGGTGCCGATCGCCGGATGCGACAAGTCGCTGCCCGGCTCGATGATGGCCATCGCTCGCCTGAACATCCCTGCGGTGTTTGTGTACGGAGGGTCGATCCTGCCGGGCGAATGGGAGGGCAGGCCGTTCCAGCTCCAGGACGTGGTGGAGGGGGTGGGAATGCACCAGGTGGGAGAGCTGGACGATGAGGGACTGCGGGCGATGGAGATCGCAGCTTGTCCCGGACCGGGCGCGTGCGGCGGCATGTTCACCGCCAACACCATGTCCAGCATCGGCGAGGCCATCGGCCTTTCGCTTCCCGGGTCCGCTTCCGAACCTGCGGTGTCGAGTCGCAAGCGTGACTCGTCGCGGCGTGCCGGTGAGGCGGTGATGAATCTGCTGCGGGAGGACATCCGGCCTTCCGACATCCTGACGCGCAAGGCTTTCGAGAACGCCGTGACGTTGGTCGTGGCACTGGGCGGATCGACCAACAGCGCGCTCCACCTCCCGGCCATCGCTTACGAGATGGAGATCGACCTAACGCTTGAAGACATCCACGACATCAGTATGCGTACGCCGCTTATCGCGGACATGAAGCCGGGCGGCAATTACTTGATGTTTGACCTGGACCGCATCGGTGGAATTCCGCTCGCCATGAAGCGTCTGCTGGACGCAGGGCTGCTTCACGGGGATGCGCTGACGGTGACGGGTAAGACGATCGCCGAGAACCTGGCTAACGTGCCCGACGATGGATCGCAGATGACGGTGCTCAAGACCCCCGACGACCCGTTTGCTGCCACCGGAGGGTTGGTGGTGCTGCACGGCAATCTTGCGCCGGACGGAGCGGTGTTGAAGGTGGCCGGGCACGAGTACGGCTCAAACTGGAGCGGCCCGGCGCGTGTGTTTGACCGGGAAGAACTCGTGATGGAGGCGTTGCAGCGACGCGAGATCAAGAAGGGCGATTTCGTGGTGATTCGCTACGAAGGACCGCGCGGCGGTCCCGGGATGCGGGAGATGCTGGACGTGACTGGGGCGATCGTCGGGCAGGGTCTCGGAGAAGATGTGTTCCTGATGACGGATGGACGCTTCTCCGGGGCAACGCACGGCCCGATGATCGGCCACGTTGGCCCAGAAGCTGCCCTAGGCGGGCCGATAGCGGCACTGCGAGATGGCGACGTGATCGATCTTGACCTTGAGAAGTTCGAGCTGAACGTTCGTCTTTCCAACGAGGAGCTGGCGGATCGGTTGGCCGACTGGAGCGCGCCACCGCCTCCGTACACGAGGGGGACGCTGGGGAAGTACATCAAGCTGGTGCAGCCGGCAGCCAAAGGCGCTGTTACCGGGTGAACATGGGATGGCCGGTAGACAGTGCGTTCCGGAAAATGTAATCCGATGCGAACCCGTCATTGCGAGCTTGCTCCGGACATTTTTGCGATGACGGCCCGATCACACAATAGCGAGTTTGGCCTTTGCCGCATTCCAAGCGACAACTCCCTCACCCTGCGCCCTCCCCCGACCGGGAGAGGGGAATCGTGCCCCCGGCGACATCGCCGGAGCGTATTGCGATACGCATGCAGACATCCTTCGAGGCCATAGAAGCCGAACGCCCGAAGCCAACTCCGAGTTTTCGCGCATATCGCGCGCTCTTCCTCACATACATGTCACGAGGTTCTGGATTCATTCATGAACCCTTCACAGTCGTTCGCCATCATATGTAGTGCAAGGCGGGGCACCGATGCGAAATGGTCTGTCCTGTTGAGACCAATCTTTACCCAGAGATAGCTGGGAGGACCAGAAAATGTTGTGGTTTAACTCTTGCCCGCACTGCTCTACAGGCGCAGTCGAGGCCCGATCCGATGGCGACGGCTCATATCTCCAGTGCTTGAGCTGTTCATGGACGCTTTACGCACCTCGATATGGCCGAGTTGGCGCGGACAGAGAGCCGGTACTGTCGGCGGCGAAACCGAGAGTTGAGGATTCCCCCCGGAATCCGTCACAGGAAGCCGCCTGATCGACCTCTCACCCACTCCACCCCGATGCGTCGGGTGACGCCCCCACTTGCCATCCCGTCGCTATACGGAGGTCCATGATCGAGTCGAGCCTGGCGGGCATTGTTCGCTCGATGTTAAGCGTCTCGCCCGATTCCGGCTTGAGTTCGATCGTCCACTTGTCGTTGACGCCGATGATGTTGTCCATATTGGCGAATCCGCCATCGCCACCGGGAGAGACACCGTTCATCAGGATGATGCCGCTATTGTCGGTGGCGTTTGTCACGCCGAAGTCACGGTCAAACAACCAGATGGTAATCTCGGCCTTTTCGCCCGGGTCTAGGAGGTCGTCACTGTTGTCATATCCCGGCCATGTGACAGACCACGGCACGTCGTTCAGGAACTGGTTCTGGTCTGTGAATGAGACGATCATCTTGTACTCGGCGCCGGAAGATACGTCCGGGTCGATGGAAGCACCATTTGCCGTGTACGGAGGGGTCAGGTTGATCGCCTCACCCTGTACGGCGTTCGAGACTACGAATGTGACTTTATAGATCGTGTCCGAAGCTGATGTCGTGCTGTACCGGCCTTTGTAAGCGATGACGCTGCCGCGTGGCTCCAGGGAGCTGCGGATTTCGTCGAGGCCTGCGAAGACGGTTTCTTTGCTTCTCTCAGAGGAGAAGATACCTGTGGAGAGGACCGTGAACGCGAACACAGACGCCACCACGACGAACGCGATCAAGATAATCGCCGTCTCAAGACCCGTAATACCCCGCTGTGTCCCCTCCCTGCCATTTAGTAGCTTGAACATCCGTTGTGAACCTTCTCTTACTTCATCCACCCGGAGCACGTAAAGCACTCGGGACGAATCTACGGTTGGGAATGATGTTCAAACGTTATGACCGGGATCCCGAACTCTCCATTGCGCACGCTCCAGTGGCCGTTGGTGCACAACGCGAAAAGATGACACCCATCCCACATTTGCGGATCGTCTAACGAGACCCCGTGATACCCACGAGATGTTGACCGGAACGCGATAACTACTCCCGGGCAGCCACCCAAAAATTTACTCTGGTCACTTGATTCCGGAGATTATCGGGCCGTTCAGGCGCACGCTAGCGAGGCTCGTTGCATGCCTCAAGCGCGAGGTGGATGTAGACCTGAGACCCTTTGTGCAGGTCATCTGCGTTGGCGTGTTCGCCCTCGATCGGATAGTAGCCAGAGCCACCAAACGCCGAGCGGCCGGCCGGGCCGTAACAGATGGACGGGATGCCGGCGCGGATCATCGTCGCGGTGTCCGCCACCCAGGAGTCGAAGGTGACCTCAGGAGGGGTTCCGTGTACAGCGGTGTGGGCGCGCGACATCGCCCCGACGACGTACTCGTCTTCGGACACGTCTGCGCCGTCCGGTGTCTGGATCACGCTCAGACTCAGATCAAGCTCCGGGTCGCGAGATCGGCAGTCGTCCATTAGCTCTTCGACTTCTTTGACGACATCGAGCACGCGCTGACCGGGAATGGTGTCGACCTCCAGGTAGACGCGTGAGAATGGTGCGAGCTTGGTGGGACGCCAGGGATGGCCAGCCTCCATGGCGACGATTGCGACGTTGGTCGCCTCCTGCCCGCGGTACAGATGTGCCTTTTTGTAACCCGGCGCCCACTCCCTGATCGCTGTCATGACGTCCTGGGATTTTTCGATGGCGTCGACCGCGGGTTTCACGGCGATCTCCTCGCCACCACGTGCGTATGTCGCTCCCGGGTTGCCAGAGATCTTGATCTCGAAGTAGACATAGCCGCCGGAGGCTATCGAGACGCGCCCAGAGGTGGGTTCAGGACAGACCGCCATGTCCGCCGTAATGCCATTACCGACCATGAAGTTGGCGCCGACGCCGCAACCTCTATAACGCGCGCCCTGGTAGCGGCCCACCTGGGTGTGGCAGGTCTCGCCCACCACGCATGCCATGATCAGATCGCCCTTTGGCCTAACACCGGACCGCACGATGGCCTCGAACGCGGCGATAGCGGAGGTTAGCCCGCTCTTCATGTTGTGAGCCCCGGCGCCGTATATCCAGTCACCCTCCATGTATGAAGCTGGCTGGTAGCCAGGACCGAGCTCTTTTACGCCCTCCTCGTCGCCACCCCAGGTCGTGTCCATGTGGCCGAACAACATGAGGGACTTGCCGCCGCCTGTCCCTTTGAGGGTGGAGATGACGTTGAACCGGCCCGGCTCTACTTCCTGCATCGTGGCCTCAAGTCCGAGGTCGCGGAATCGTCCCGCCAGGTATTCCGCCAACGGTCCTTCGCCACCCATGGGGCTTCGGATGTCGATGACTTCTCGGGTGAGCTTGATCACCTCATCACGTGAGAGTGCGTCGAGCGCCTGCTGAAGGTCTGTAGGCAATCCAGTTCTCCTTTTATTCCGGTCGATTCTGAATGATCCGGGACTATTTTGGGCGGTCCAACAATCAGGAGCCTGTACCCCAAAAATCGGGCCAACGGACCAATTCGGGAGTAGGCTGCGTCCAACTCGTGGGCGTCTGGCACATCTTATGTCCGGAAATCACATCTCCGGTAATAACCGATAACGGAACGGAGTAGTTCTTTGAAGATCACGAGCGTGGAAGCCATTGCTATCTGCATAGACCCTGATCCAAGCGCAGCGCCGGTAATGGCGGGCAGAGCCTCGGGTGAGTTGGACGACACCGAGGCGTTACGCATGAGGAACCTGGCCCGTCACCAGACATGCCTGGTGAGGATCGAGACAGATACGGGCGCGATCGGGTGGGGCGAAGGACAGGAGGCGGTCGCGCCGCGCGTCGTCAAGACCATCATCGACGACATTTGCGCTCCGCTCGTGCTCGGACGTGACCCGTTTGATATCGAGGCGATCTGGGCTAGCCAGTACCAGTTTTTACGGGAGGCCGGGCACCTGACCGGCTTCTACATAGATGCGTTGGCGGGGATCGATATCGCGTTGTACGACCTGATCGGGAACGTTCTTGAACAGCCGGTCGCCAACTTACTGGGCGGTCGTATGCGGGATCGGTTGAAGGTTTACGCCGGGATCGGCGGGCGGCAGCCGGATGCGAGCGCCGAGTTAGCGGCTAAACATGTCGACGATGGTTTCCGCACTCTCAAACTGCACCTGGCCCGCCAGACGAACGATCAGATCGTGGAGATTGTTCGCGCCGTTCGCTCTCGCGTAGGAGGCGATGTTGAGTTGATGGTGGATGTGCACATCGGCAAGGATGTTTCTGAGGCGATCAAGCTCGGACGGCGATTGGAAGATCTGGACGTTCAGTGGTTGGAGTCCCCGACAGCGCCGGAGGACCCGTACGGGAGCGCCGATATTGCACGGGCGCTCGATCTCCAGATCGCTTCCGGGGAGTGGCTACGCACGACGTGGCAGTGGCGGGAATTTCTTGAGGCCCACGCGCTGGATGTGGCAATGCCAGACATCTCGCGTTCCGGCCTAACTGAAAGTAAACGTATCGCCCAACTGTGCGACACCTACAACATTCCAGTGGCCCCACACGTAGGACGTGGGGGAACCATAGCCCTGGCGGCCACAATCCAGTTCAGTGCAACAATTCCCAACTTCCAGATCATCGAACACATGCACCAGGTACACGAACAGCGATCAAAAATATGCACCACGTATCCAAGTCCTGTAGACGGAGAATTTCTGGTGTCGGATACGCCAGGGATGGGCGTAACAATTGATGAAGATGCAGTGAGGAGTTACGCGATTTAACCATCAGGCTTTGAACAATCGAACTAGATGGAGTATTTCTTTGCCAGACAAGAAAAAGGTCCTCGTAACCGGAGCCAGCGGTCTCATCGGCAGGCTGGTTATAGAACATCTCGGCCACAAGTACGAGCTTAGTGGGCTGGCCCGTCGTCCTGTTGAAAACATCCCCAGTGTGCAAGCTGACATCACGGACGTGGAAGCTATCAGGCCGGCATTCGAAGGGATTCACACTGTCCTGCACCTGGCGGCCGCGACGACCGGATTAACCGAGAGTTGGGATGCGACCTTTCCTATCACCGTTCAGGGCACATTGAACGTTTATGAAGCGGCGCGGGAAGCGGGTGTAAAGAGGGTTGTGTTCATGAGCTCGGGGAATACACAGCTCGGGTTTATGTTCGATCGCACACAGCCATACTGGAAGCTCGCGAACATGCGGGAGGATGACCCGGATTTTCCAACCGAATGGCGAATGATCACTATCGAAGATGGGCCGTACCCAAACAACCCGTACGCCGTCGCCAAGTCGTTTGGCGAAAACCTGGGATTGCTGTATTCAGAGCTGCACGGCATTTCTACTCTGGCAATCAAGCTTGGTGGCGTACTGGAGGAGAACCGGCCGCACGTCCGGGGCATATGGCCGGGATTCCTCGATCAGATGGACGCCGTAGATATGATCGACCGTTGTATCAACGCCCCGGAAAACCTGATGTACGACGCGTTTAACGCCATATCAAACAACAAATGGCGCTGGCGGGAAATCCAACATGGAGCCGACGTCCTGGGTTGGATACCGAAAGGTAGTGCGGAGATCGCAGCAGCACGGGACGGCATTGTCCCGGGACACGAACACGGACCGTCTACACCCTCTGGCTACAAGGGATACCACGAGTAAGCAACAGCGGTTACGTCTTGAGAATTCTCTACCGACATAAATCGTTGATAATTCCATCGTGCAGTACGGGGAATGGTTAACTGATGAGAAACGGATAGACTTGGAACAGAAACGCGAAACCCTCAAGACCGCTTTAGCCATCGGCGAACCCAAGCTTAAACCCTTGATAGATGATCTCTACTTGGCGATGGGGGCTGCATGGGATTCCCCCGAGGGTGATGAGCAAGATGCTGATGCAGAGGCTTGGGCAATAGAAGTTATTGCCAAGGTTGATGATTCCATCGTCCAGTACGGGGAATGGCTAACTGATGAAAAAAGGAAAGACCTGGAACAGAAACGAGAAACCCTAAAAACCGCTTTAGCCAACGGCGAATCAAACCTACAACCATTGATAGATGATCTCTACGAGGCGTTGGGGACTGCGTGGGATTGAATGTCCAACCCGCTCGATCAGTAAAACGTCGGCTGAGATTCCAAACCTAATTCCTCTTCTAACCCCGAACCGTTAGCTAATGCCCGTCAGCGGGCCGCATCAGGCAGAGCGAACTGAGACTGGGTTGTCTGTCCCGGCCAGTCTTGTTCAAGCATCAAGGATGCGCCTATCTCACCGAGAGCATCGGCTGCTTTTGCACCGTGCCCGTTGCCGCCAGTTAGGACGACCACTCTGCCGCCGCAAATCGCCTCGGCGTAAGGCCGTAGAGAATGCGTCTCGCTGGTCACACACGCAGCGGTTACCGAGTCAGAAAGGTCCAGGTCAGGCATCATGCGATGAAGTTCTGCAAGGTAGGCATCCGCCATTTCAGGGTCGCCATCAGAGCGTAGCCATTCGTTCAATACAGTCAGGCTAGAAATTCGTTGCGGACCTTCTGGACCGCCACCGATCTTCAAGTACTTTTGACCGTCTGGATAGGTAACCGGTGGGTGCCAGTACGTCCGTACTCTTCCATCTCCAGGGTGACACCCAACGCTCGGCATTCCACTTAAATCAGACAACGTTCCGTCATCCACTGGAACCATCACTATGGTTCGACCACGCACGTGCAGTGGAAGCAGAATCGGAAGCAAGTTATCGAATGTGCTGTATGCCCCAGTAGCCACGATCACTCGTTCGCACAGCAGGGTCTGCCCTCCTGCCGTGTGCACCTGAACACCATCGTCTCGGACCATCATTTCTACGGCGTGATCGTCGATGATTTCTGCACCGTTGGAAGAAGCCACAGTACTCATAGCGTCTACATATCCACGCGGATTTATGCGACCAGCATCCCGTGGTTGATAACCAATCGTCTCACCCGGTTCGAAGTGGAAAAACGGAAACCGCTCGTTGGCCTCGTCCCCGGACATGACATCGGGTCGCTTCCCGCTGAAACGTAGAGCGTGGTCGGCGGAGCGTTGGACAACGGCCTCATCGTGATGAATACGCGTGTAACCAATCTCGTCGAAGAAGCCGATTCCAGCCGCTTTTTCGATGTCCCGGTAACGGGCTACCGAGGTCGCACCCAGCTCAGACCAAACCGGGTCCTCATCCAGGGAGTGGGCGTTTCGGCCCGCGTCATGATGGCTGGCTTTTGGCACGGCACTATCTGTTATTGCCATAGCCTCGGTCGGGCCGAGAACGGCCACGCTATCGGAGTTTGCTGCAAGGTGCATTGCGGCTGCGGAACCCATGATCCCGCGCCCAATTACGAGATGGCGGTACGTATCAGTCATGTGATTTCAGGGGGTAGCCGGACAAGAAATTACGAGGTGATCAGAAGATCCGTAACCCTCAAACTGGCCTTTACCTAACTCCCGCCACACATGTCGTAGGCGAGGGCAATCATGCATTTTGTTGCGGATACCAGACTTGCGATGCCGACGGATTCGTCGGTCCCGTGCGCTCTCGAGAGCGTCGGATCGTCATCCGGGTGTACGCCGCTGAAGCCGTAGGTCACGATGCCCAGGTTACGGGTAAACCGGGAGTCGGTGAAGCCGTTGCTGACCGCCGGGACCCACTGGATGTCGTCACGGGAGACGGCGAGCGCCTGTGCTCGCTTGATGGCCTCCGCCAGTTCTGTCTCGAAAGGCGATTCGTTCGGCACAGACATGTAATCGATGTCGTACTCGACGCCCGGGATGCCTTCTAGCACCTTGTCCAACTGTTCCCGGACATACTCCTCTGTCTGGAACGGGAGCGTGCGAACGTCACATGTCAGCTCGAACACTTCCGGCACGCTGTTGCTCTTGATGCCGCCGTTGATCATGGTCGGTGTCAGGGTCATCCGGGATAGCGCCCTAAGGATGGTTCCGAGGCGGGGGTTGTCCTCGTTTGCCCGCGTAATTATTGCGTCGATATTCCCCGGCGTTGGCCGGTCTTCGATGGCGAAAGTTCCGAGGTGATTAAAGAACTCGAGCGACGTGTCGAGATCCGGCTCGTATCCCTCGATCGCGCCCAGGGCTTTGGCCAGCGCGTAGCTGGAGTTGGTCCCGGTCCATGCGACGGATGCGTGGGCACTGACGCCCTTGAATCGGAGGTGGACCTCCATTCGACCTTTCTCGCCAGTACCAAGCAGGTAGGCGAGGCTATTGCCGGTTTCGACCGGCGTGCCTCCGCCCTCGTTCACGGCAAACTCGGACTCAAGTGTCTCCGGGTGGTTGTCGGCGAGCCAGCCGAAACCCCAGCGACCTCCGTGCTCCTCGTCGGCGCCGCTCACGAGCCGCAAACCGTGTGACAACCGGACATCGTTCCGCTTGAAGATCGCCATCGCCATGAGCTGGCTTGCGAGCAGCGCCTTACAGTCGGATGCGCCGCGGCCGTAGATGCGCCCGCCTGAGATTTCCGCCGAGAACGGCTCAAACCGCCACTTGTCCCAGTCCTCAACAGGCACGACGTCCGTGTGGGACATGAACATCAACCGCGTCTTCTCGTGATCGGCACCGGGCATCACCGAGATGATGTTGTCCCGGCCTTCATCACGCGCCAGTAACTGGGAATCTATGCCCTCTTTGGCCAGCCAGTCTTTTACGTACACCGCGACTTTTGTCTCGTCACCGGTGGGCATAAAGCCGGTGTTGACGGTGGGAATTCTTACCAACGACTGGTGGAACTCCACGATCTCGTTCGTGGCTTCGTCTACCTGATCGAGCAGCGATTGTAAGGATGGCATTTTGTTTCCTCTGTTGGCCGTTGAAAGCGGGCGGGGCAAGCGCCGCCCCTACGTCGATCTGTTTGTCTTTATATGTTTGTGTGGAGGTTGGTCTGGTTCCCGCCTGACGGGAATTCATCTTTGAGGTCTCTCCCGAGGACCACCGGAATTTGGCCGGCTTTTCGGGCTTCCTGGGTGCGTTTCCACTCACGTTTCAGATCGGCGGTGTGCCCCCGGAAGTGCGGTATTACGTAGCGAGCAAACAACTCCATCGAGTATCGGTTTTTGGCGTGAGGTACCCACTCGTGCGTGGTAATCATCACGCCGCCGAGGCCGCCAACTTCTTCGTCTATGGCTTCAAGCTGCTGGATGGCGTCGTCCGGCGTCCCGATTATCCAACGCCGGCGCTTTGCCACGAACTCCGGAGTGATATCGTCGTCCGGCTGCTCCGGTGACGACTCCCAGCCGCCACGGGTGTTGATGACGAAGAAGTAGTCATGCACGTCGCGCGTGATGGACTCCTTTACATCCGCCCACGCCTGCTCGCGTGTGTCCGCGAGGTAGACGAACGTGGCGATCCGTGTGTCCTCGCGCTCTACCTTGTAGCCGTGTTTTTCGGCAGCTGCTTTGAGCCTTGGGTAATGCTCTTTAAATGGAAGTGCGGGAGGTGGCGCCTGCGCCGACGGCGAGAAGATCATCATGCCGTACTTGCCGGCGAGGTCCAGGGAGTGAGGGTTTCCGGTGGTCGCCATCGCCAGTTTGAGACGTGGTTGCTGGTACGAGCGAAGTTGGAGCGCCATGCCTCTCAGGTTCCAGAACTTGCCTTGGTAGTCGATCGGGTCCGGCGACTCAAGAAGCCTGACGATGATGTCCAGCGACTCTTCAAGCATGGGTCTTAGCCGCGCTGGCGGGATGTTGAACAGCCGGGCGTCCGGCGGGAGTCCGCAGGGGCCGAGGCCGAGTATCACGCGTCCTTTGGACAGGTGGTCCAGGAAGGCAAAACGCTCGGCAAGCTCAAATGGATGGTGGAACGGGGCGCTTACGACTGCGGTGCCGAGTTTGATGACGCTGGTCATGCCGCTCGCTTTGGCGAGGAACATGTCCGGGGCGGGGATGTTCTCCCACGCAGCGGTGTGGTGCTCGCCGACGAAGAACTCGTCGTACCCGAGCTGCTCCGCGTATTGAAGGAGATCCAGGTCCCGATCAAATGCCAGTGACGGGTCTTCCGTCGGCAGGTAGAGCGGCATCATGAAAAATGCGAACTTCAAGGTCCCGGGTTCCTCCATCGTCCTTTGATCCGTGCCTGCAACGCAGGCGAATAAACGCTCTGGCTGACGATGGCGAAGCGTAGCACCTCCCGGAGGCAGATGGTGCGGTGTGGGAGTGTCCTGGTTCAGCCTGGCCCACTGGCGCAAGGGGATGCGCGGCTGACCACACAACGCGACCCACCTCCAACCTCCTCCCTCCCAGGGAGGGGACTTTCTGTTGCCCCCTCCCAATGTAGGAGGGGGTTAGGGGGTGGTTAGCCGTCCCGCAACCAGAGTCTTCTGGATTCTCGACTACTCGGGAATGACGGAGTGTGGGAGTGAAACGCCGTGAATTAACGAGAAGTCGAATATGGTGCGGTGCCGGTACTCCCCCACCGATTGTGATTAAACGGAACCGTGTGAAATGGTCATAACGCGTCGCGGGCGCGGCGTGCGCTTCGGTGGGCTACATCAATAGCATCCACGCAGGCGATTGCCATTCGATGGGAAGAACCTGGTAACCGGCCCAACCGCGCGTTACGCGCACCGCAGACGGTACGCAACCATGAACCAGTCTCCAGAATTAACGTCAGACGCCCCTTCGGCCACCGGCGCCGAGGGGCCGAGTCACATCCACGTGCTCCACTGGTTCGGCGCATTGATTGCCGTTATCGGAGAGGCATCACTGTTAACGCGCCTGACCGGGCGCAAGGGTTCCAACGCCGCGGCAGAAGATTCCGCGGCGGACTGATGGGAGTGCAATCGATGAGACGGCCCGTGTTTTTGTCCAGGTTCTCACTGGCGTTAATTGCAGGGAGCGCACTGGCGCTGGCTATGGTTGCCTGCTCTACCGGGGGCGGGAACGGCGACATCGTTTTCACGTCTGAACGCGATAGCGACAATCCCGATATTTACACCGTTTCCGGCTCCGGCGGCGAGGTGCAGCGGTTGACGAACACCTCCGCCACCGAGAAGGACCCTAAGTGGTCTCCTTCCCGGGATCGAATCGCGTTCCTCTCTGACCGCGGTGACGACTTCGAGCTGTACATCATGGATAGCGAGGGGGAGTCCGAGCAGGTCGCCGTGGGCGGCGATGGAGAACGCAAGGCATTTGCATGGGGCCCGAGCGGGAACCGGATGGCGTACGTCTCAGACCATGAGGGCAAGGATTTCATTTACGTGATGGACCTGGCGCTCAATCAGAAATTCCGCCTCTCGACCATCGACGCGCCTCAGTCACTGGGTAGCTGGTCGCCGGACGGTGAATGGATTGTCTTCTCCGTGCTCAGTGGTGATCGGCAGGGTATCCACCGCAAAAATCCGGGCGGGGTCGACGAGGTTCAGTTGACTGAAAACGCTGACTCGGACCCGATCTACTCGCCCGATGGCAAGTTGATCGCCTTCATTTCCACCCGAGACTCTGACGCGTCTGAAATTTACATCATGACCGCTGAAGGAGACGACCAGCGAAATCTCTCCCGAAAACCCGGTGCCGATTTTGACTTTGACTGGGCGCCTGATAGCAAGAGTCTGGTGTTTATCTCGGAGCGTGAAGGCGAAGGGGCGCCGGAGGTATTCCTGATCGATACCGGCGGCGATGACCCGGAGCGATTAACAACCAATAACTCGATCGAGACGACTCCGCGTTTCTCGCCGGGCGGCAGCAAGATAGTTTTCGTTTCCAACAGCGACGGGGATTCAGATATTTTCACGATGCGACGCGATGGAACGGCGCAGGAGCGGATCACGGCAACAGACGAGGACGACGAGTCGCCCGACTGGTAGGCGGCGTCTATTGGCGGGATCGGTGGGTGTCTGTTAAAGGCGCCCGCCCTTCGAGAGCCTCAGGGTGGGCTCGGTTGAGGGTCTCAAGGACGGACAACGTCGCCGTAGGGGCGTGATCACGGCCTGCTGACACGGAGATTCCTGAATCAAGTTCAGGGCAGGCTCTTCTCCTTCTCCGGTAGGATCAGGATGACAGCATTGCGGTTACGCCTATTTCGTGACGTGTTTGAGATATGGTCGCGGGCGGAGCAAGCTCCGGCCCTACGGGTATTGTCCGGCCGTCGCCGCTCAGTCCGTGTCTATGCCACGTCCATGCGGGTCAGGCGTCTTACGGTCAGCACGACGAATAGCACTATCACTATTCCCGCCGCCGGTAGTGCCTGGGACAGGCTGAGGGTGGCTGAGTCGCCTGCGAACTGGATGTCGTCGAATCCGTGGATCGTCGCTTCGATGTAGTGTCGAACGCTGAGCCAGCGGACGCCCTGCAGGAATCCGACGATCGCCGCTTCCCACACGAATACGTAGACCAGTCCGAGCGCCAACGCGTGGTTGGTCATCAGCCCGGCCCAGGTGAAGATGGCGGTGTACGCCACCACGCCGATCGCTAATCCGGCTGCGGCCGCGGCGGACGTTACGAACGATCCCTCGGGCGCGATCACCGTCGTGAGAACGCCGCTGCCGATCACAACGACGCCGGCGACGGTTATCGTTGCCAGGAACTTCGGCAGGACGATCCCCCACCGGGGAACGGGCTTCAGAAACAGGTACGTCATCGTCTGGTCTTCGATCTCGTGCCCGAGGGATGCTGTGGCCAGTACGACCGTGATGATTGGCAGCACGGCGGAGATCACCATCGGGCCCATCAGGACGTTGTCCCGGAACGAGACCAGGTCCTCGCCATCCGGCGGGAAGATCGCCGCTACCACTGCAAGTGCGATGGGAATGGCGGCGATAAAGAGCAGTATGAGCAGCCTTTGGGGCCGCAACATCTGTGTGAGTGAGAGTCGGTATATCGTCAACATGTTCGGATGCGTGCCTTATCGGTCCGAGAGGTAGGTGAACACGCTTTCCAGAGAGTCGTCCAGGGGATCGACACGCGTCAGTCGTATGCCCAGCTCCTGTGCGGTTCTGGGGATTGCAAGCTGTAGCTCACGCACGCTGCGACTCAATATCTGGATGTGTCCTTCTCCGTCCATCGAGATGGACACAACAGACGGCTCGGTGATCAGTCCGGCGGCTAGAGCGCGAACGTCTGAGGCGCCGACGCGCACGATGTAGGGTCGATCGCTCAATTTCTGGCGGATCACGTGATAGTCGCCAGAGGCCGCCAACTTGCCGTAAACCAGGAGCAGGATGCGATCTGCGACGGCCTCGACCTCCTCCAGGATGTGGGAGGAGATCACTATGGTGCGGCCTTCCGAGGCGAGCCGGACCATCAACTCCTGGAACTCGATGCGCTGCCGAGGGTCGGTGCCGCTCAGGGGTTCATCCAGCAGGAGAATTTCCGGGTCATGGACCATTACCGCAGCGAGCCGCATGCGCTGTTTCATGCCGCGCGAGTATTCGCCTATCGATCTATTCTGCGCGTCCGCCATATCGACCTGCTCGATCGCCCGGTCAACGGCGTCTTTAACGTCTGGCACTTGTTGTAAACGGGCGTTCAACTCGACAAAAGCCCGCCCGCTCATGAAATCGTAGGTCGACTGGTGCTCGGGCATCACGCCGATGCGCCGATAAAGCTCCGGGTTGTTCCGTACAGGCTCGCCAAACACCCGTATCTCGCCGCTGGAGGGGCGTGTGAGGCCACAGATCATCCTGAGCAGGGTCGTCTTCCCGGCGCCATTTGGCCCCAGCAAGCCGGTCAGCCCCGGGCGTACCTCAAGTGATACGTCGTTGACGGATACGACATCGCCAAACCACTTGGAGACGTTGCTGACCCTGATGGTGGGTTCGACCCCGTTACCGTCCGTTGCGAAAGCGGGCGTTTCAACTGTCTGAGGGATATCGGATGAGGTCATTTATCAGGCCCCAAGCTTTCTGTAACGGTAAACCATAATCCCGGATGCACCGACGATGATCAACGCGATTATGGCGACGTCGTACTGGGGCGGAATGGGATAGTGGGTCCCGGTTCCAAACGTCCATCTGGTTACCCCACCGATCATGGTCTCTGGAAGGACCAGCAAATGAAGGTAATGAGCGGCGTCGCCGTCGGGGGCCCGCACCTCTTGGTCACCGAAATTCCCTGCCTCACGATACTCCTGTCTGTCCTGTTCAGAGGTCAGGATCTCCCCTCCGAATCCACCGACGGCGGCGGTGATGAATATGAACGCGATCACGCCGGCCGAGGCAAATGCACGACGGGATGTGAGGGAGGCAGCGGCCATGGTGAGGCTTGTCATGAAGGCGGCCAGGATGAGGCCGACGGCAATGATGGCCCAGAGATCACGGCCATGGTCCTTCAGGTATCCCCATGGGCTCTCGTCCGACAGGATGAAAGACGCGTAAAGCAACAACTGCGGGAGAATTGTGAATACGGCGGCGAACGTGAAAAATGCCAGCCATCGACCGACCGCGTAATCAAGCGATTTCAGCGGACGGACGGCGTAAAGGGCGAGCACGGAGTTGCGCCTGTCTGGACTGAGCAGGGCCGGGCCAACCACCGCAGCAAAGAGCAGCATGATGATGAAGGTGAACCAGTAGTAGTCCTCATGGCTGAACAGTTCTATGTCATCGACGTCTCCGCCAAACGAGGAAACGAACCCGGCGATAGAGATGATGAAAAGCGCCGGGCCAAGCACAAGTAATCCGAATATGCCCGGCATTACCTTGGCCGCAACGCCCCGGCCAAGGCCAAGGACGGAGCGGATTCCGTCAATGTAGACCGCCAGGAAGGCGGTGCCCCGGCCTCCTCTCGGACCATCGTAGTGACGGTAGCCGAGGTCGAAGACTTCTCCCTCACGTTGCTCTGGTCCGCCGACCTGTCCGCTCACTGGCGCGGTCAAGACGCTGGCCTCCGGAAGATGTCGCTGAGTGTGTGCGCTCGCGGCGCCAGCCTGTGGAGAAGCGCGCCCGTCTCTACGATGGCATCGCGAATGGTGTCCAGATCGTCCTGCGACGCGTCCTCTATTACGAGCGCCCTGCCCTCGGTCGTTGCCTCGATTCCCTTGTTTGCGAGAGCGTCCGCCATCGCCTCGATGCCCTCGTCGAATTCCAGTACCAGTGTCTCGGTGTCTGTTGTGTAGCCGGATACATCGCCCTGTTCAAGGACGCCGCCCTCTTCGAGAACGATGATGCGTTCACATGTACGTTCGATATCGCCCATGAGGTGGGACGAGATGAGCATCGAGATGCCGAATTCGCTGCTTGTCCGGGCGATCAGCTCCAGCATCTCCTGCCGGCCGGCCGGGTCGAGTCCGGCGGTTGGTTCGTCGAGTAGTACGAGCCGCGGGTCGTGGACGATGGCCTGCGCCAGTTTGGCGCGCTGCTTCATGCCGGTGGAATATGTCCCCATCGGCCGGTATCGTTCTTCGTCCAGGCCGACGTGTCGCAGAACGTCCGTGGCCCGGGTGCGCGCTTCGGTATGAGGGAGTCCACTCACGCGCGCCATGTGTGTCGTGAATTCTGCAGCCGAGACGTTGGGCGGCAGACATTCGTATTCGGGTGAGTAGCCGATGAACCGGTGGGCGTTGACCGGATCCCCGCCGTCTTCGCCGAAAACAAGGAACTGGCCGGACGTGGGCTGGATGATGCCGAGGAAGAGTGTCATCAGGGTGCTCTTGCCGGCACCGTTTGCACCAAGTAACCCGGTCGTGCCCTCTTCGATGTCGAGGGTCACGTCGTGCAATGCGACGGTGTTTCCGTAGATCTTTGTGATGTTCCGGGCCGAAAGAAGTGCAGGCATCCGGGGAACTTTAACACCGCCTTCATGTCGAATCGCGTGTATGCGTTTGCGTTATGCGGGGGGTTAGGATTCGCGCCTAAAGCCCGTAGAAGCGTTCAGCGTTGCCGCCGAAGACGGCGGTTCTGTCTGCGACAGACATCCTGCCCAGTGCGCGTGATGCGGCATGGAAAACCTGTTTGTAGGATCCGGCCAGGGTGCATACGGGCCAGTCGCTGCCGAACATGAGCCGGTTGTAGCCGAACATATCGACTACGTTGTTGACGTAAGGCGTGATGTCTTCCGGCTTCCAGTTTTCGATATCGGCCTCGGTGATCATGCCCGAGATCTTGCAGTAAACGCCGGGGATCTCTGCCACGCGCTTAAGGTCTGACAGCCAGGGCTCGAATAAGCGCTCCGCGATGAGCGGCTTTGCGATGTGGTCGATGACGGTCTTCAGGTCCGGCACGGCGTCCAGGACGCGCGGGATGTATTGCAGGTGCTGTGGGCGCGGCAGGAGGTCGAACGGGATGTCTCGTCTTGCGAGTTCTTTCAGGCCGTTCAAGACGGCCGGTCGCATGATCCAGTCGTCATCCGGCTCGTCGTGCCAGATGTGCCGGATGCCTTTGAAGTAAGGGTCCATCTGGAGCTGATCCAGCGTGTTTCCGACGTCCGGGTCGGCGAGCTCTACCCAGGCGACAACGCCCGCTATGAAGTCGTTGTCGGCGGCGAGGCCGAGCAGCCAGCGTGCCTCTTCTATAGAGGAGTGAGCCTGCACGATAACAGTGCGTTGCACGCCGACTTCGTCTATGAGTGGTTTCAGGTCGGACGGCAGGCGATTCTGACGCAGTACGTTGTCGCCGGGCGGCATCCAGTCGTAGTCGAGTTCCGACAGGTCCCAGAAGTGGTGGTGGCTGTCCACGACCGAAGGCATTCGGTGGTCCTCTGTTCAGTGCTTGCCGGGTTGGTTGGACGGCGTACGGGTCGATTGTCATCGACCCTGAGGGCGGCTAGATATTCACCCCTACGGTGTTGTTGGAGTCACGTCGTTGGTAGCCGAGGGGTCTTTGCCGAGGGGCCGTTCCGCGAATAGGCAATGTTCCGGACGGAACCTTTGTCCTCCTTCACCCGAACTCTCTCCCACCGGGAGAGGGGAAAGGGTGGGCCGTTGCCCGCCCCTACGGTGTTACTGGCAAA
>JAYGCG010000052.1:0-8762 GCA_046583455.1 Dehalococcoidia bacterium
GAGGCGCACGAGACGCTGGCGATCGCCATGAATCGGATGGGCGCTCGCTCAAACACCGGCGAGGGCGGCGAAGACCGGGCGCGCTACACGGTGGACGCCAACGGCGATGACCGTTCCAGCCGCATGAAGCAGGTCGCGTCCGGCCGCTTTGGTGTGACGACCGAGTATCTGGTCAACGCTACCGATCTCCAGATCAAGATGGCGCAGGGCTCCAAGCCGGGAGAGGGCGGTCAGATCCCCGGTTCCAAGATTACCGAGTACATGTCCGGCATCCGCGGCACCACCGCCGGAGTAGGGCTGATCTCTCCCCCGCCGCATCACGACATCTACTCGATCGAAGACCTGGCGCAGCTGATTCACGACCTCAAAAACGTGAACCCTGAGGCGCGCATCCACGTGAAGCTCGTGTCCGAGGTCGGCGTAGGGATCATCGCCGCCGGTGTGTCCAAGGGCCACGGCGATGTGGTGTTGATTTCAGGGGATTCCGGCGGCACGGGTTCGTCCCCGTTGTCCTCGATAAAGCACGCCGGACTGCCCTGGGAACTTGGCGTCGCTGAGACACAGCAGGTCCTGGTCCAGAACGGACTGCGCGGCCGGATTGTGGTCCAGACGGACGGCCAGATAAAGACCGGCCGTGACGTGGCGATAGCCACGCTGCTGGGCGCCGAAGAGTGGGGCGTGGCAACGGCTGCGCTGGTGGTGATTGGCTGCATCATGCTGCGGAAATGCCACCTGAACACCTGCTCGGTTGGTGTCGCCACACAGGACCCTGAGCTTCGCAAGCAGTTCGCCGGAGATCCTGAATCTGTCGTCAACTACTTCATGATGCTCGCCGAGAGTCTTCGAGGTTACATGGCGAAACTCGGCTTCAAAACGGTCAACGAGATGGTTGGCCGGGTGGACAAGCTAGAGTCCCGTCGAGCCGTTGATCACTGGAAGGCGCGAGGCCTGAACCTGGACAATCTTGTTTTCAAGCCGGAACCCGCCGAGGGCGTGGCGCTGTATCACTGCGAGGACCAGGAGCACAGGCTCGAAAACGCGATGGACCATATCTTGATCGAACGAGCCGCCACGGCGCTGGAGAACGAAACGCCGGTGGAGGACGAGTTCCCGATAAGGAACTCGAACCGCGTTGTCGGGACGATGCTCAGCGGCCTGATCGCCAAGAAGTACGGCCTGCGTGGCCTGCCGGACGACACCATCCGTTACACGTTCAAGGGCTCGGCAGGCCAGAGCTTCGGGGCGTTCCTCGCCGCCGGGATCTCGTTCCGGCTTGAGGGCGATTCGAACGACTACTTCGCAAAGGGACTCGGGGGGGGGCGCATCGTCGTCGTGCCGCCCGAGGGTTCGACCTTCGTACCTGAAGAGAACATCATCATCGGCAACGTCGCTCTTTACGGAGCGACGGGCGGTGAGGCGTACATACGTGGCATGGCCGGCGAGCGTTTCGCCGTGCGTAACAGTGCCGCACGCGCCGTGATCGAGGGAATTGGCGACCACGGGGCCGAGTACATGACCGGCGGAACGATCGTCGTGATCGGCCCAACCGGACGGAACTTTGCCGCCGGAATGAGTGGCGGCGTGGCGTTCATTTACGACCCGGACGACACGTTCTCTTCCCGGTTCAACCCGGAGATGGCTAGCCTGGAAAACGTCGTCGCCGGTTCCGAAGACGAGGCCGAGTTACTTGGACTCCTCCAGAACCATCAGCGTCATACAGGAAGCCCCGTGGCCGAACGAATTCTCGGCGACTGGGACACCTCACGCGGCCTGTTCAAAAAAGTAATGCCGGAAGCGTACGCACGGATCCAGCGCGAACGCTCCGAGCAGGCCGCAACGGCCGGAGACTGATAGACATATATGGGTAAAACGACCGGATTTATGGAATGGGAACGCGAACTGCCAGACAAGCGGTCCGTGGCCGACCGACTGGCAGACTGGCGTGAGGTTTACGCAAACTGGTCAGAGCACCAGGCGCGTTCCCAGGCCGGGCGCTGCATGGATTGCGGTGTCCCGTTCTGCAACTCCTCGATGGGCTGCCCGCTCGGCAACCTGATCCCGGACTGGAACGACCTGGTCTACTCCGGCGACTGGGAGGCGGCGCTTTCGGAGTTGCACGCCACCAATAACTTCCCGGAGTTCACCGGCAGGGTCTGCCCGGCGCCGTGTGAAGCGGCGTGCACGCTGAACATCAACCAGGACCCTGTGGCGATCGAGATGATCGAGAAGACGATCTCTGACAGAGGCTGGGAAGAGGGCTGGATCAAGCCCGAACCGCCGTCACATCTATCCGGCAAGAAGGTCTCCGTCATCGGCTCCGGACCCGCCGGGCTCGCCGCCGCGCAGCAGCTGAATCGCGCAGGCCACCTGGTAACGGTGTTTGAGCGGGACGAGGTCATAGGCGGCCTCCTGACCCTCGGCATTCCCCACTTCAAGCTTGAGAAGACGGTCGTCAGTCGACGAGTCAAGCAGATGGAGGACGAGGGCGTCGAGTTCCGCACCTCAACATGGGTCGGACGCGACTACCCGACGGATCAGCTCAAGGCCGATTTCCATGCCATTGTTTTGTGCGGCGGGGCGACCGTGCCGCGCGATCTGCCGGTGCCCGGCCGTGAGCTGGACGGCGTTCACTTCGCCATGGACTATCTGAAGCAGAGCAACCGTCGTAACGAGGGCGCCGAATTTGGTCCCGACGACACGATCACGGCGGAGGGCAAGAACGTCGTCATTCTTGGCGGCGGAGACACCGGCGCGGACTGTCTCGGGACCTCGCATCGCCAGGGCGCTCTGGAGACATTCCAGTATGAGTTGCTGCCGATACCTCCAACCGAGCGGAACGACGAAACGAACCCGTGGCCGCAGTGGCCGATGACTTTCCGCACTTCGTCAGCGCACGAAGAAGGCGGTATTCGCGATTACGACATCCTGACGAAGCGCCTGAACGGCGAGGACGGCAAGCTTAAGAGCCTGACAGCCGTCCGGGTGGACTGGGAGCCGGACCCGAACGGTGGACGCCCAAAGATGGTGGAGGTTCCTGACTCCGAGTTCACGGTC
Source organism: Dehalococcoidia bacterium (assembly GCA_046583455.1). GTDB lineage: Bacteria > Chloroflexota > Dehalococcoidia > Lucifugimonadales > Lucifugimonadaceae. The sequence goes on from JAYGCG010000052.1 coordinate 3,055, forward strand.
GAGACGGAGCTTATTCTGCTGGCTATGGGCTTTCTCCACGGCGAACAGGGCGGGCTACTTTCAGACCTCGGTGTCGGGTTGGACGAGCGTGGCAATGTTGCGACCGACAGCAACTTCATGACCTCCATCGACGGTGTTTTCGCAGGCGGCGACATGCAGCGCGGGCAGTCGCTCGTTGTGCACGCTATCGCAGGCGGTCGACGAACGGCGCGCGGCGTGGACGCATGGCTCATGGGCCAGACATCGTTGCCGCGTGTGACCGGATACGTCCGGGGCGGCGTTTAGCTCAGGGAGGGAAATGTGCGGACCCTCCGCATTGCGCTGGCACAGGTGAACACCGCCGTCGGCGATATCGACGGCAACGCCCGGCTGATCATCGACACGATGGCGAAGGCGCGCGAGGCCGGCGCAGAGCTGGTGGCATTCCCGGAACTCGCGATTACCGGTTATCCGCCGGAGGATCTTGTGCTGCACCGCCGGTTTGTCGCCGACAACCGCGCAGCGCTGGAGCGCGTGGCCGCAGAGGCCCGGGGCATAGCGGCCATCGTCGGGTTTGTGGACGGGTCGCCTGAACGGGGTGAGCCGGTGTACAACGCCGCCGCTTTCTTGCATGAGGGCGTGATCGCATCCGTGTACCGGAAGATCCACCTGCCCAACTACGGTGTCTTTGACGAGAAGCGTTACTTTGAGCGCGGGGCCGAGTGCCCGGTTATCGATTTCGGCGGCGTCCGGATCGGCATGAGCATCTGTGAGGACGTGTGGGAATCGGTCGGTCCTGCCGAGGTTGAGCGTGCCGCCGGGGCCGAGATCAATATCAACATCAACGCCTCGCCTTTTGAGCGCGGCAAGGACGGCGTGCGCCGGGGGCTAATCGGCGATCTGGCACGCCAGAACCAGGTGTTCGCCTGCTACATAAACCAGGTCGGCGGGCAGGACGAGCTGGTGTTCGACGGCACGAGTCTTGTGTACGGACCCGATGGGTCTCTTATCGCCGAGGGCGAGCGGTTCTCCGAAGATCTTCTTGTGGTCGATCTTGACCTCGACCGCGTGTCCGAGGTGCGTTCCGGCAGCGCGTGGAACGGGCCGAGTTCCAGAGAGCTGGCGGCGATCGGTAACGCGTCAGAGCTTTCGTTAAGCAGGTCGTCTCGGTCAGCCCTGGAATCAGTCTCCTCGATAGAGACAGTGCTTCCCGCAGAGCCTCTCAGCGAGGAGGCCGAGGTGTACCGGGCGTTGGTGCTCGGTACACGCGACTACGCCCGGAAGAGCGGTTTTGACAAGGCCGTGATCGCACTTTCTGGCGGTATAGATTCAACCCTGACGGCGGTGATCGCCGTGGACGCACTCGGGGCCGAGAAAGTACTGTGCGTCGCCCTGCCCTCCCGTTACTCGTCTGACGGTTCCGTCACTGACGCGGAAGAACTGTCCAAGCGACTCGGCATCAAGCTGTGGAATTTGCCGATCGAACCGGCGCACGCTGCGTTTGAAGAGATTCTTGAAGAAGAGTTCCGGGGCACGGAGCCGAACGTGGCCGAGGAGAACGTGCAGTCACGGGTACGCGGCAACGTGATCATGACGATCTCGAATAAGTTCGGGTACCTCGTGCTGACGACCGGCAACAAGTCGGAGTTCGCCACTGGATACGCCACGCTGTACGGCGATATGGCCGGCGGGTACGCCGTCATCAAGGATGTACCCAAGACGCTGGTGTTCAGGCTGTGTGAGTACCGGAACGAGGCCGGACCGGGCGCGCCAATTCCGCAGGTGGTCATCGATAAGCCGCCAAGCGCGGAGTTACGGCCGGATCAGCTGGACAGCGACTCGCTGCCGCCCTACGAAATCCTGGACCGTATTCTGGAGCGTTACATCGAGGATCTTTGGGATGCGCCAGAGATCATCGCCGAGGAGGCCGGGCTGGACGGCGGGGATGAGGCGACGGTGCGACGAGTGTTGCGGATGGTTGACCGGAACGAGTACAAGCGCCGGCAATCGCCACCGGGCGTCAAGATCACGCAGCTAGCCTTTGGCCGTGATCGCCGGATGCCGATCGCGTCACGGTATAGGCCGCATTAGGTGGGAGCAGGTGTTGCATTAGCCAATGGTTGATGGCCCGCACGATTGACTGTGTAGGAATGCGGGACTTCTCTCTCCCTCATCTTTGACGCATATAGGCCCGCTCCGACCGGGAGACGGAAGCGAGGCCCCCTACTCGAATCCACGGTCGTAGGCGCTTCCGGCTGACTCCAGAATTTCCTCTACGTCTTCCGGGTGGCCGCGCTGGATTCGGTGTATCGCCTCGCCGAGTGCGGCTCTCAGGTAGTCGGCTCTGGTCCGAAGTGATTCATACCCGGATGTTGTGGGATTTTCCGGCTGGCCGTTGAGGGTCACAACGTCGGAAGGGACCGATTGCAGTGCCGTTGCGCTATCCGGAAGTCGGTCTGGGAACTGGGCGAGTTCGTCCAGGGTTGGGCGCTCGTAGTACGGGTGGTCGACGCAATTCCCGTATCGGTTGCAATCGCCGACGTGGTCATATCGCCATGCGAGGACTTTGACGGCCATTGTTTTTGCCTTCCGTCGTCAGGTCATGTTCACGGTCGTAGTCGTGAATCGGCATCGACCGGGGGGCGGGCAGCTGCCCGCCCATACGTGCTTTTGAATCTACGCTCTCAGGCGAAGATTAGCGCCCTGAGGCTCTCGAAGGGCCGGGTTGATCGGCAAGGTTTGTAGTTGAACATGAGCGGCATGCTTGCATTTTCCATCCCGCGGGATGGAACTCCCTCACCCTGCGCATTCCTACATTCCTTACGGCCGCACCACGATCTGAAGCTGGTTGCTTGGCTTTATCAGGCCTTCGAAGGCTTCCTGCATCCCCTCAAGCGGGATGGACTCCACGTCGCCGATCATTGGCTTTACGGTCAGCTTCCCGGACGCCATTAGTCTTATGGCGCGGTGCCAATCGCCGGGCAGTGAGCCCCAGCTTGCCTTGAAGCTGATCTCGCGCGCCATCCAGTCGACCGGTCGCAGCGGTAGCTCTTCCCACGGCACGGCCACCAGCACGACCTGTCCGGCTCGGCGGACGATGTTGAACGCCTGGTCGAGGGTAGACGGGAATCCTGCGCAGTCGAACACGATATTCGGGCCGCGCCCGTCCGTCAGTGCGTCGATCTCCGTCTGAAGGTCCTGCTCCAGAGGGTTGATCACGGCATCGGCGCCGAGTTCAAGAGCGACGCGCGCCCGTTCTGGGGCAGGTTCGGAGACGTACACCGCGCTCGCTCCGGCGGCTCTTGCTGCCTGGAGCGTCAGGAGTCCGATAGGCCCGGCGCCCAAGATGCCGACACTATCGCCCAGCTTCAGGTCTGAGTTGCGAATGGCGTGGATCGCAACTGCGGTTGGCTCGCACATGGCGGCTTCTTCGTCGGTGATGCCATCGGGTATCAGGATGGGCTGCCACTCCTCCATCAGGACGAACTCGGCGTAACCACGGATTGAGCCCTCGGGGAATCCCATCGTCCTGTAGTTGTAGCGCGGGTGTGTGCGGGTCGGAGCCTCCTGGCCGGGCGGTGGATCGCCGCCGCCGCCGATCACGCGATCGCCGACTTTCCACTTTGTGACGTCAGACCCGACCTCAACGACATCGCCGGCGAACTCGTGGCCGAGCACCGTCCCGGGCGGCGCCACGTCGTACAGAAAAGCGTGTACGTCTGTTCCGCATACGGCGCAGAAGTGGACTTTGACGACCACCTGAGCTGGGCCCGCCGTGGGCGTCGGGATCTCTTCGATTTCGAAGCGCTGGTTGCCTTTATAAACGGCCGCTTTCATTCGGTTGCCTCCCGATTCAGAGGGTTCGACCGCGCGTGCAGAAGGTGTTTCAAAGCCCGCGCGCACGGGTCGGCAGCATACACCGCAAGTGTCAGCTCGAGCCTGGCAGGTACTCGGGAAGATCAGTCGTGACGTTAGCGTTCGGGTTGTTGAAACCGCAACGCATTTCAAATATAAGCCCCGGCCGGGGCCTACCAGTCGAAGATCTCGTCCTCGGGGTAGGCGTAGCCGCCGCCGTAGAACACGGCAACACTCAGATGGTAGGTGCCGCCGTCCATCAGCGGGATGTCCGGGAGGGTGGCCGACTCTGAGTCCCATTCGAACACCTGCGATACGAACGCATCCGGTGTGCCATCCGCGTTGCCGATGATGACCTTGTACCACATGCCTTCTTCGACTCCGTCCGGTGCGTCCCATTGCACGGCGATGTCGTTGCCGACCCGCTGCCACTCAACCCGTGTCGGGTACGAGATGTGACTCTGCGTGTAGTCGATGGTGTGAGATCGAACGAGCTCGTCCACTTGCCGATACTCGAAGGTGTATTCACCCGATGTGGGCGGCGACCCGTCCTGTGGGCCGTAAAGCACCCAGCGACGGGTCACTTCACCGGAGTAGTCGTTGACGTTGAAGTCCTTCTCCAGTTCGTGCAAAGAACCGTCTGGCGCGAGCACAGAGACAGATGTCAGATCGCTCAGGTAGCACGGCTCCAGCGTTAAGGGATCGCCCGAGCAGTTGACCTTGTACTCCCAGCTTGTGCCGATCGGCGAGGTCTGGGACCAGACTTCTTCGTAAACATCCGGCCCTTGCGGCGGCTGACGCTGTTGTTCCGAATCTCCGGGCCCCGGTCCGCGATCTGGTCCTTGATTTGGTCCTTGAACGTTTTCGGGGCCCTGATGCGATGATGAGCATGCAAGCAAAAACAGCAGCGCAACGGAAACGAACATAAGCACATACCGGCGCATTGTCGGCAAGGGATATCGTGAACGGACTGTCACCTGGCGGTGCTTCATACGATTCACCGGAGCCGGTCTGGCGAGGCCACGCATCGGGGCAATCGGTAGTCAGCCCCTTGATTAACCGCTCACGTCTGACGAAATCAGCTCGGCGATGCTGAAGATCACGTGGAATGGCTGGCAGTAGATCATGGCGGATTTGTACGAGGACAGGTCCTCACCGTCCGGGATGCCGTAGTTCTGGTTTCAGCGATTACCCTTCAGGCCGCCAAGGTCCAGGTAGCCCTGCGATTTGTCCCGACCTTCCGGGTCTTTCAGTAGCAGGACGTGGAGGTCGGGGCCATTCGTTACGTCCAGGTTTTCAAGACGGAGAACGCTGGAGCCGTTCCCGAGCCGGTAGATCGTCGCCTGGCCACTGCCCTTGTGGATGAAGTCTTCGTCCTCAAACTCTCCGCTCGATATCACTACGGCGTCTGCGGCCGACATACCCGGTGTCATCACGTCGTCTGACGTGTCGTTCATCTTTGCCGCGGTCACCATCATCGACTCCGCCTCGGCGCGCGTCACACTGTCGGGGATGGTGGCATTTACCGTAAGCGGAAACTCCTCGTCCACGGTGACGTTGTTGAACAGGGGCGAGAACAGCCACCATGCGAGGGCAACCGCGGGAACGGCGACCGCTATCGCCAACGCGATAGCGCTGATGGTTTTGCGCTTACGGGTCGATGTGGCTCAACGGATCATCTGCATTGCTCACCCCCAAGCAATTAAGACGAGAAGTCTAAGCTTCTCCTGTTTAATCAGGCGTTACGTTTCCCGTAATACACAGATCGGATAGAAACCGATTTCGGAAACTCTAATCTAACTGCTCTAAGTACCGGGCCATGAGTTCCGTATGTCGACGCCTGATGACTTCCGGCGTGAGATCTTCACGATCGA
>JAYGCG010000071.1:0-2128 GCA_046583455.1 Dehalococcoidia bacterium
CAACGACCAGGGCTCTGGCGATTAACGGAAGCTCGATATGGATAAATACGCGCAACGGGGAAGCGCCCAGCAAGGCGGCAGACTCTTTCAGATGTGGAGGCATTCCGCGCAGTATGGGCAGCAGCGTCCGGATGACGAACGGATAGGCCACGAGCGAATGAGCGATCACGAGTATGAGCCACGACCCCCTCAGATCGACGGGTGGTCGGTTAAACGCCACCAGGAAGCCGAATCCAAGCGTCACGGCGGAGACGACCAGCGGCAGCATGAACAAGGAGTCAAGGATGTTCGACCGCTTGCCGGGCCTGACTATGACGTAGGCGGCCGCGGTACCAACCAGCATGGCGATGACCATGGACAGGAAGGCGAAACGAATCGAGTTCCAGATCACGTGCAACGGAGACAGGTAAAAATATGACCCACTGTCGTTGGAAAACAGTGCAACGAAGTGGGTGAGTGAGTATTCGTCGTTGACCGAGATCGCACGCTCAACCAGAGCCAGTAGCGGGGAGAGAACAACCAGCAAACCGGCGATGATGCCGATCACAAACAGTGTGTCCCGGATGCTCCTTTTCCGGCTCGAGATCGCTTCCCGGTGGACCAGCGTGACGGGGACGGCGCTTCGTGCCTGGATCCTGGTGTAAACGAGCAGGAAGATGTACGTGAAAACGATCTGAACTATCGCGAGGGCGCCCGCTATATCCAGCCTGAATAATTTGACCGTGAGCTCGTATATAGCGACTTCCATCGTCGCGAACTGAGATCCACCAAGAATCAGTACCACGCCGAACGAGGTGAACGAGAAGATGTACACCAGGATTGCCGACGACCATATGGCTGGAAGTAACAGGGGTAGTGTGACGCGAAGAAAGGTCTGAACCCGACCTGCGCCTAACATCGCAGCGCTTTCCTCAAACTGTGGACTCAAGTTGGCCCAGTAAGCTGAGACGATCCTTACAACTATCGAGTAGTTGTAGAAGGCGTGGGCCATAAAAATGATCGTCAGAGTGTTAGCGATCCGGACCTCGGGCGCGTTGTCGCCAAAAAGACCGGACAGGCCCGTGTTCACGAGTCCTCCGGAGCCGAGCAAGGCGACGAACCCCATGGCCACGACAATGGTCGGCATGATGAAGGGAAGCGTGGTCAACGCTTTGAGCAATGATTTGCCCGGAAACTCATGGCGTGCGAATAGATAGGCGACCGGAAGACCGAGGACCAGCGTTAGAAACGTAGAAAACGCCGCCTGCCAGATGGTGAACCAGATCCGGCCCAGGTAGTAGGAATCACCCAGCAATACCTGGAAAGGACCCAGTCCGACTGCGCCACCGCCGAAACTTTTCGCCAGGATCGCCACGAGCGGGTACAGAAAAAAAACGGCGATGAACAATATCGGCCCGACTACTAGTAATCGGCTAGCCGTCATCGCACACCAGGTCCGACTATGTAGGTACACTCCCGCCCGTTATTGGGAGGCCTATGGGCTATTGCATACACGTTGATTTTCCGGCAGCCAGCACATCACGGCGACGATAAAAAACGCCACCGCCATGTGGTCCGAGGTCCGAGTAAAACGCGTTCGCGAACTACCCGGACCGCGACCATAAGCGAACTTAGCGCAGAACCACGTCGGTCCAGGCCTGTATCCACTGTTCACGCTTTTCACCTATTTCCTCTGCGCCGATCCCGACCGGCTGCGATGGGACTTCCGCAAATCTAAAGAAGTCAGGCGTAGCGGCGTTTTTGTTCACCGGATACACGAACATCTTGTCCGGGAAGTCTTCCTGGAACCTGACTCCGAGGGCGAAGTCGATGAACTTCTTGGCAAGGTTCTTGCTGTTTGTTCCCTTTAGAATCCCTATGCCCTCGATCTGGGTGAACGTGGCATTGTCGATGAGGATGTTGCCCGTCGGTGGCACCTCGATCGGCTCTTCGGAGAAGAGGAACTCGGCAGCCGGGCTGGTGGCATAGCTCACAACAAGTGGTCTGTCACCGCCGTACTTCGTGAAATCGGTGTAGTAGGAGTCGCTCCACCCGTCCTTCACCAAAACGCCGTTGGCCTTCAGGTCGGCCCAGAAATCGAGGTAATCGTAATCGTCGTCTTCGCCAAAGTAGGCTACGGTCGAGATAA
>JAYGCG010000108.1:0-14912 GCA_046583455.1 Dehalococcoidia bacterium
GATGTGGCGTAGGGAGTACAACACGATTCGGCCGCATAGCTCTCTGGGCTACCGGCCTCCGGCGCCAGAGACATTCATGCCAGTCGTCCCTGAGGTGGCTGGACTAACATAATCACTGGTACCGCTTCAGGGGGCAGGTCAAGGCACTTCAGGCAAGTGTGATCTCAGTCAGGTCCGACGACACCGTCAACTCGGCTCCGGTCTGTGACTGGATGGCGGCCACGTCCCAACCAGACGCGTGCTCGATAAGCCGTAGCCCGCCGCCTTCTGGCAGCACTTCGATCACGGCGATGTCGGTGACGATTAGCCCGACGCATCCCTGGCCTGTGAGTGGAAAGCTGCACTCCGGGACGATCTTTTGCGCACCATCACGTCCGTTGTGTTCCATCGCCACGATCACGCGTTTTGCGCCAACCGCCAGGTCCATCGCACCGCCGACGTTGCCTACGCCGCGTGCCGGGAGGAACCAGTTCGCCAGATCGCCGGTCTCCGAAACCTGCAATGCGCCGAGGGCGGTAACGTCCACGTGGCCACCGCGGATCATGGCGAACGCCTCAGCGGAATCGAAATACGCCATGCCGGGAATCGGGCTGAGAAACTGTCCTCCGGCGTTGATCAGGTTCACATCGCCATCGCCCTCATCCGCAAGGGGGCCGCAGTTCAGCAGGCCGCTTTCTGAGTGATACATGAGCTGAACGCCGAACGGCACAAAGTCGGAACAGAGTGTGGGGATGCCGATGCCGAGGTTGACGACTTCACCGTCATGGAACTCACGCGCCACGCGCATGGCTATAACTTCCCGACCTAGCCGGGGTGCGGGGTCTGTCATGGCAGAACTACCCCGCCTTCTGACGCCGGTGGACGGGCAACTATTCGTTGGACATAGATAGATGGCGTGCCGACTCGTTCCGGGTCGATCCCGCCCGGTTCGACGATCTCGTCTACCTCGGCGATTGTCACGCGAGCCGCCGCAGCCATTGGTGGATTGAAGGTCCGGGATGTTCCCGTGTAAATCAGGTTGCCTAGTGTGTCCGACGTCTTCGCTCTTATCAGCGCAAAGTCGGCATGCAGCGCCTCCTCAAGCACATACTCACGCCCGTCAAACATCCGTGACTCTTTGCCCTCGGCCAGGATCGTCCCGGCGGCGGTCGGCGTGTAGAACGCGGCGATACCCGCTCCGGCCGCACGCATCCTCTCGGCCAGCGTGCCCTGTGGGACAACTTCAAGCTCTATTTCGCCTGCTCGGAATCCCACTTCAAACGCGTTGGGACGCGACACAGATCCGGAAACCGGAAACGACGCTATAACCTTTGCGATCTGTCCGTTCTCGATCAATACGGCGTGGTCGATAGGCTCCACACCTTCCGGCCATCCGAAGCCCGTTGGCGCGGCGATACCGGCCGTGTTCCCGATGATCGTGAGGTTGCGTGAACCCTGGTCTCGAAGCGCCAGCATGAGGAGATGCGGCATCCCGCCGGCGCCACCAAAACCGCCGATCATCACCACCGAACCGTCCGAGATATCGGACACGGCTTCGGCGAAATTATTTATGGTCTTGTCTATCGGCATATCGGCGGGATTCTAAGAGTTCTCAGAGAGTGTGCAGAAATAACCTGTCCAAATTTCTGACCAACGTATGGTTACCAGAGAGTCATCGATTCCTGGAACATCCGTTGCAGAATGGGCTCGTCGATTGGGCGAGGCGACAGCTTGGTCACGCGATGCTGTGGCAGGGTTCCCGCCACCAGTGCGTCGATGTCCCCGGACGTGTACCCGACTCCGGACAGGCCGTTTGGCATATCGAGCTCCTTTATGAACTCGACGATGGCGGTCGCCAGCAGATCACCGGCGTCTTCGGGGCTGGCTCCCCTAGTGTCAGCTCCGAGAATTCGGGCGCAGTGCAGGTGTCGCTCCGGGTTGGTTGGTGCCGTGAATCGGAACACCGATGGGGCTGTCAGGATCACGCCCATGCCGTGCGGCACCATCGCATGGCCTTCCGGATAGCCTTCCGGTAAGTACTCTTTCACCATCCCGGACACCGGGTACGACATGCCGTGAGCGAGGTGCACACCGGCGTTTCCAAAGCCGACACCGGCAAATGTGGCGGCAAGCATCATGTTGGAGCGCGCCGCCCGGTCGGTCAGGTCTTTGACGGCCGGGATGAGGTTATCGGCCACCATTTCCAGCGCGGCCATCGCCCACACATCGCTGATCGGGTTGGCGCCCTGATACGCCGGCCGCTTTCCCGGGTCTTCAGGCGCTTCCCGGTCACTGAACGGCATCGCCGTGTACGACTCAAGGGAGTGGCACAGGACGTCAAATCCACTGCACGCCGCAACCATCGCCGGCATTGTGTCGGTATTGTCCGGGTCCACCAGGCCGATGGTCGGGCGGATGGCGCGGTCGGAAATGCCGGTCTTAGCTTTTATTTCCAGTAGATCGAAAATAGCGCCGCCGGTCGTCTCGCTTCCGGTGCCCGCCGTTGTTGGGATGGCGATCATCGGCTTCAGCGGCCCCGGCGCCAGTTTGCCTTTGCCGATCGGCGCATTTACGTAATCAAGGAAGTCGGCCGGAAATGTGGCGTAGAGGTTGGCGGCCTTGCATGTGTCGATCGCTGATCCGCCGCCGACGCCAACGTATCCGTCAAATTCGCCCTCGATGGCAAAACCGATGGCGTCCTTGAACGACACGTCTGTCGGTTCGACCTCGACGCGGTCGAACAGTACAGCATCGACGCCCTCCGCAGCCAGCGATTCCATCGTGATGCCGACGGCCCGGCTGTCTTTCAATCGTGGGTCGGTCACCACCATCACCCGCTTCGCACCGAGCCGCCGCATCTCGAACCCGACTTCCCGGGTAACGCCGGGGCCGAAATGGATGGACGAGTTGTCGATCGCGAACGCGGTATCGGTGTTTACGGGAGGCATTGAAGTCAACGTGTAGTGCTTTCTAGTTCCAGGGCGCCAGATGGTTGTTGCACGGATCGTATTTCCAGGGCGCTGAGGAACGAGATTGTATCTGACACGTGGGGTGTTCAGAACCGCTCTCCGATGTGATCCGTATAGCCATTGATGAACCGGACGTGTACATCAGGCTAAGCTGTAGGCACCCCCGGACGCCAAACCGGGCACGCCAAACTGGAGATCCTCTTGCTGGATAGAGATTACGGACGCAGCCCCCACCCACCTACCTGTACCTGCGTCAAATGCACGGAGCGACGCAACAAGCGCGCGGGACGCCGCAGCGTTAGCGATCGGGTGACCGGGGGTGGCGGCAACTGGAGTGTCATGATCGGGGTGGCTGCCGTAATCGTTGTCGTCGTGGTCGTCGTTCTGGCGGTAGGCTAGCCTCCGTGTGCAGGCCGGTAGCGCGAAAAGACGCCACCCGAAGGTGACGTCTTTCTGACGGTCAATATTTACCGCTGCGGTTAGCTGATTCCCAGCTCTGCCCGAAGTTCCTTGATGGTCTGCGGACGAGGTCGGGACGGCGTGTTCTGACGCAACGCCATCGGTGCGTTCTCGATCTCCGGAATGATCTTGATAGAGACGAACACCGGGCCTTCTTCTTTCATGATGCCCTCTATGTCATTCACGAGGTCTTCAAGATTATCGAAGTGGTGGGTGGACGGGTATCCGATGGCCTTCGCCACACCGGCGTAATCGATATTCGTATTGTTGGGAACCGGCTGCCCGCCTGTTGTGGCGTAAACCTCATTGTCAAGTAAGAAGTGGACGAAGTTCTTCGGCTGCTTCCCGGCGATCGAAGCCAGTACGCCCAAGTTCATCAGGAGAGCGCCCTCCGAGTCAAACAGGACGATTTTTTCGTCCGGGAGTCCGAGCGCCAGTCCAAATGCGGCCGACGTGGTCTGGCCCATGGCGGACCCCATCGAAACGTCGCGTTCCGGGTTTTTACTGGTCTGCGGCCATTTCCGGCCAGCGATTCCACTTGTGGTTACGATCGCCTTTCCACGGTGTTCTGCGAATGCGCGAAAGACATCATCTGCGTGGATCATTTAGCTTCCCTTCGGTCGTAAGTATGAAATCCAAATAAGGCCGTGTTCGACGCGAGTCGCGGCTCCCCGACGACCGGCATCGACAACCGGATTAACGGTTGAAGCCGTGGTATTCGTCACCGATCAGTACCACGACCGGGCGATTTGTCGCTTTCGCCTGTTCAAACGCCGTCGTGATTCTGTCGCCGTCCGAATTGTTCTCAACGAAGTAATAATCGAGGCCAAATGCGTTCAGGAACGGTTCGGTGTACTTTGCGGCGGAGTCACGGATCACACCGCGACGGGTCCAACCGCGGTATCCGACGACGAAAACCATCGGGAATCCGGCGTCCAGCGCCATGCCCCTGATCGAGTCTCCGGATTCCATCATCCCGGTGTTCTGGATCAGAACAACTGGAACCTTGCCGGCGACAGAGAGTCCAAGGGCTGTTGCCGAGGCCTCACCCTCGCGTGATATGGGGACAACGTCGAGCCAGTCCTGTTCCAGCATCAGCTCATAGAGGTAATTGGTCTCGCTGTCTGGAATCGTGATCACGTGGGTCACGTTGTTCTTTTTGAACTCGTCGACCAGTGTCTCCGGCCTGAGGATCGCAGTCTGTTGTTCGACCAAGTCGCTTTTCTCCTTCATCACGGTAACCGCTGTCGTCTATCGGGCATCCGTCAAAAGCCCGCACCAGCGTGAATGCCGGGATCATACGCCACCCGGTCGATAATCGTAATAGCAGGCTCGAAAATCGTGATGATCAAATGCATCAAAAGCCCGTCTATCTCTGGATAGCGTTACAGACCGAGACCCTAGTGTTGTCGACGCCCACCCGGTGGCTTGCGGCGACGCCGGGGTGGGTTTGGCGGTGGTTTGGACGGCGTCGCGTTATCCGGATCTGCCGCCTCTTCGATCCTCAGAGAGTCTTGTGCAACTCGCGATGCGCTTCGCTTCTCAAAGAAGTCCCATCCGGCGCCAAGACCGGCCCCGACTATCGTGAATATCGGTATGCCGAACAAGATTTCGGCGAGGATCACATCCTTACGGGACACCTCATCGGAATCGAACTGGAGTGCGGAGATCAGCATTATGGCGATCGCGCCAAAGAACCCGATCATGGCGCCCATGCGCGTGAACCCGGACAGTCTCATATGGTGTCGGTTCGGTCCTTTTGAATAGTCGTCTCGACGCTGATATTTACCTCCACAACTGTACACGTCATTCGGGGCATTCTGACGACCCCGTGCTACACTCCGCGCCGCCCTTCCAGATCACGTTGACGACACGTTGAACGTAGGTTCGGCGGCATCGTCTGATCCAGCCATTACACAACCGTGAAGAACAGGGATACGCATGAGCAGCAATGGCCACGAATCGAACGGCAAAAACATGGTCCGCAGAAGCCACCAATGGTTCGGGCCGCGCGACCTTGAAGGCTTCCTCCACCGCGCCGGACTCAAGTCCCAGGGTTTCACGGAAGAGTCGTTTGCAGGCAAGCCGGTGATCGGCATCGCCAACTCGTGGAGTGAGGCGACCCATTGCAACGTCCACCTGCGCGCACTCGCGGGACACGTGAAGCGCGGGATCATGGCCGCAGGCGGATTCCCGCTTGAGTTCCCGACAATCTCACTCGGCGAGTTTTTCCTACAACCGACGTCCATGCTCCTGCGCAATCTGATGGCGATGGACATCGAAGAGATGATCCGCGGTTTACCGATCGACGGTGTGGTGCTGCTGACCGGTTGCGATAAGACCACCCCCGCTGCGCTCATGGGCGCGGCCAGCGCAGACCTGCCTGCCATCGTCGTCACCGGCGGCCCCTCGCTCAAGGGCAACTGGAAGGGCGAGGAGCTGGGTTCATGCACCGACTGCCGACGTTACTGGGGCGAGCTACGCGCCGGGACGATCACGCAGGAGGAGTACGACTCGCTTGAGTCCGCTATCTATCGCTCACCCGGACACTGCATGGTGATGGGCACGGCGTCCACCATGGGTGGAATCACCGAAGCGCTGGGCATGACGCCCCCGGGCGGCGCGTCAATCCCGGGCGCCGACATGCGCCGAAGCGCGCTCGCCGAAACCGCCGGACGTATGGTCGTTGAACTTGTTGAGAAGGGCACCCGGCCTTCCGACATCATGACTGAGGACGCCATCGAAAACGCTATGCGCTTCCTGATGGCGGCCGGCGGTTCCACGAACGCCATCGTCCATTTGACGGCCATCGCCGGGAGACTCGGGTACGAGCTCACACCGGACAAGTTCGACGAAATATCACGCTCAACCCCAACAATCGTCAATCTGAAGCCGTCCGGCGAGTACCTGATGGAAGACCTGTTCTATGCAGGCGGCATCGAGGCGGTGCTGAATCGGCTCGCTCCCCTGCTCCACCTTGACACCATCACGGTCAACGGGCACACCCTGGGTGAAAACATCGCAGACACCGTGGCCCTGGACGACAAGATCATCAAGACGCTCGAGACGCCGATGTACGAAGAGGGCGGGCTTGCGATGCTGAATGGCTCGCTGGCCCCAGACGGTGCCGTGATCAAGCAGAGCGCGGCGTCACCTGACTTGCTCCACCATGTGGGCCGCGCCGTGGTGTTCGAGAATTATGAGGACATGCACGCCCGCGTGGACGACCCGGATCTGGACGTGACCAGGGACGACATTCTGGTGATGAAGTCGGCAGGACCGGTCGGAGGGCCGGGCATCCCGGAGTGGGGGATGCTGCCAATCCCGAAGAAGTTGCTTGAAGAGGGTGTGCGCGACATGGTGCGCATCAGCGACGCACGAATGAGCGGCACAGCGTTCGGCACGGTTGTGCTGCACATCTCGCCTGAATCGGCGCTCGGGGGACCGCTGGCGCTGGTGCAGAACGGCGACATGATCGAGCTAGACGTAGAGGGTCGACGGATCGATCTGCTGGTGGATGAGGCTGAGCTGGAACGCCGTCGAGCGGAGTGGAAGGCTCCCGCACCGCGTTACACACGCGGCTACGGACTGATGTTCTCCGAGCACGTTATGCAGGCCCAGTACGGCTGCGACTTCGACTTCCTAGTGGGCAACGACCCGGTGGAGACGCACGCCGAGATGCACTCTGTGGGGTGATGACCAACCAACTCCCGACGGGCGCGAACCCCAAAAAGATCGTTGCCGATGGTTATGACGCCATCGGTAATGATTTCGCTTAGGAAGCGCGTAAAGACCCGGCTAATCTGTGGAAACGGTACATTTGCCATCTAACCGATGGATTTCCGAGTTGCTCGGAAGTGTTAGACCTGGGATGTGGTTCCGGGGACCCCTGGACGAAGATGCTTTCCAATTATTTCGCCGTTACGGGAGTCGATATCTCACCCGGGCAGTTTGCGCGGGCGCGGGCCAACGTGCCCAACGCGAAATTCGTGCTGGCAGACATCACAGAAGTTGAGTATTCAGCAGAAAGCTTTGACGGTGTGACGGCGTTCTACTCGATCACTCACGTCCCGCGAGAGCTACACCCCGAGTTACTAGAGAAGATTGCCGGGTGGTTGCGGGTTGGCGGTCGATTCATCGGGACATTTCACCACCGTGCCCATGCGGAGGACTACGACCCTGACTGGTTCGGTGCTCCAATGTTCTGGAGCGGCTATGGCCCGGAGGACAATCGATCAATGGTCGAGGCCGCAGGTTTCCGGATCATCAGCTGCAAAATCGAAATCATCCCGATCGATGTCGACGGAAGTTCATCAAAGTTCCAATTGATCGTCGCAGAGAAGGTGCAGCAAATATGAGTCCAGAAGCCGAGAGCCAGGACCAGAGAATTCCGGTCTCCCGACTGAACGAAATGAGCCAGGAGGAGTTTGTCGACGCGGTGGGACCGGTGTTTGAGTACGCGCCGTGGGTCGCGTCAAATGCCTGGGATGGCCGGCCGTTCGAGGATGTCGGCGTGTTGCACGATGGAATGGTGCAGGCGTTGAAGGAAGCCGACCGGGGAAAGCAGATCGAGTTCCTCCGCGGCCACTCCGATATGCAGGTCACGCCGGAAGCGATTGACGCCATGACGCCGGACTCGCGACAGGAACACATCAGCGCCGGTTTCGACAAGCTGACCGATGATCAACAGAAACGGATCGAACACCTTGTAAGCGCATACAATACGAGGTTCGGGTTCCCGTTCATCGCCGCGTTACGGGGCCGGAACGCGGTTGAGATTCTGGCGTTGGTGGAACAGCATCTGGGCAACGACAGCACCGACATGGAGCTGTACTTCGCCTTCAGCGAGATAGCAAAAATCACCCGGATCCGGCTCGACAAGATGGTGGTCTGAGGACCGCATTCGCGACTAGGGCCTCCAAATAACATGGAACGCCCGCTATATCGTCTAGCCGGCAGAAATTTTTGCCATCTCGAGCGAAGCCGAGGGGCCTACGTCGGCGCGCATTGCATCGTTGAGCCTGGTTATGCACCGTTCATGTGTAACGGATCGGTAATACGACCGACCATGCCCGTCTACGGAGTAGGTGCGTCCGCCGGGATCAGTCCTTCAGACTTCATCTCGGACCACATGGCCCCAGGGATTTCGACGCGGATCAGTTCGACGTTCTCGACCACCTGCTCCGGGGTCGCGGCTCCGGGTATCACCGACGCCACGGCGGGGTGCGCGAGCGGGAATTGGAGCGCCGCCGCCCTCATGTCAACGCCGTGTGCGTCACAAACGCGTTTCAGGGCGCGGGCCTTATCGATCCACTGGGGTGCCGCCTGCTCATAGTTGAAAGCCAGTGGGCCATCCAGATCCCGTGCCGCAAGGATTCCCGAATTGTAGGGGCCGCCGGTCGCTATCTTGACGTTCTTCTCTACACATAGCGGAAGAAATTCCGGGTAAGCGTCGTGATCTAGAAGCGTGTAACGGCCCGCTAACAGAATGATGTCGAGATCGAAACACTCGATAAACCGGCCCGGCATCTGCCACTGGTTCATGCCACAACCGATCGCTTTCACGACGCCCTGCTCGCGAAGTTCGATCATCGTCGGGAAGGCCGTCGCATTGGCCTCGTCTTCCATGTCTTCCACATCCGGATCATGGAGATACAAGATGTCGACATGATCCAGGCCGCTGCGCTCAAGCCCTTCTTCGAGCGCTCGCATGATGCCGTCGCGCGTAAGATCGAATTTAGCGGTGAGGTGCGGAATATCGTCTATCGCCCAGTCGCCCGGGTCGGCCTCGTCCGGCACAAGGACCCGTCCTACTTTGGACGACAGTACAAACGAGTCGCGAGGGTATTCGCCAAGTACCTTGCCGTATCGTTTTTCACTTCGGCCATTACCGTATAACGGCGCAGTGTCGAAGTATTTTATCCCTACCTCGTGCGCCTTTGCGATCGTTGCGAGTGATGTGTCGTAGGCGGGTGTATGGCCAGCGCCGTCCGCGGAGCCACGGCCGGCAATGAACACGCCGCCCATTCCGAGGCGTGTCACCTCAGCGCCGTGATCGCCAATCCGGATGCTCTCGAACGGGTTCACGAAGTCACTCCTGTGGGCACAACGGCCACTTAATTGGTGTTTCGAGCGGGTTGCGAGGCGAAGATCTAGATATTCCCGGCGATAGTGTCACCCACGCTGCCCGTGCTGGCGCTGCCGCCGAGGTCCGGCGTCAGAATCTCGCCAATTGCCAGGACGCTCTTCACGCTCTCTTCGATAGCGTCAGCGGCCTCGTCCTCGCCGAGATGGCGAACCATCATCACCGAGGTCAGGATCTGCGCCATCGGATTCGCCAGCCCCTGCCCGGCGATGTCTGGCGCGCTGCCGTGGGTCGGCTCGAACATCGACGGGTTGGCGCGGGTCGGGTCGAAATTCGCGCTGGAAGCAAGTCCGACACTCCCGGCAACCACGGCGCCGATGTCGGTCAGGATGTCGCCAAACAGATTGCTCGCGACAACCACATCGAACGATTCGGGCTTGCGGATGAAGTCCATGCACGCCGCGTCGATAAGCAGCGTGTTGGTCGTGATGTCCGGGTAGTCCTCGGCCACCTCCGCAAAGGTGCGGTCCCAGAGCACCATGCCATAGCCAAGAGCGTTGGACTTGGTGATGGAGGTTACGTGGTTGTTCTTTTTTCGCCTCCGTGCCAGATCAAAGGAATAACGAATGATCCGTTCACAGCCGCGACGGGTGAATGCCGACGTCTGGATAGCGACCTCGTTGGGGTTGCCCTCGTACAGGAAGCCGCCCATGTTGGCGTACTCGCCCTCGGTGTTCTCCCGGATCACGACCATATCGATGTCGTATGGCTTCTTGCCTGCAAGGGGCGAGGTAACGCCGGGGTAGAGCACCGACGGCCGTTCACAGACATACTGGTCAAAGGTCCGGCGAATCGGCAATAGAAGGCCGTTCAGGGTGATGTGGTCCTGAATGTCGGGCCGGCCAACGGCGCCCAGGAATATGGCGTCGTAGCCTCGCAGCTGATCGACCCCGTCTTCGGGCATCATCATGCCGTGATCGTCGTAGTAGGCGGAGCTCCACGGCAGTTCGTCGAAGGTCCACTCGATGCCGAATTTTGACCCGGCAGCCTCCAGGACTTTCAGCGCCTCGCCAACAACTTCTATGCCGATCCCGTCACCCCTGATTACGGCGATCTTGTGCTTGCTCATGTTTCCGCCTGTCCTGTCATTCCCAAAGGGTTGGTTATCCGAAATTTTCACGGGTCAGCCGATCTGGCTTACCCGCCTGAGTGTGTTTCTATTGGAACTATCACCGCTGCGATGTCGTGATCCGAAAGACCGGTGTCCCGTCCTTCGTACAGGATCTCGGCTGCCGCGGTCCCGGTCGGCATAGACAGCTTCATCTCGTCAGCCATCGTCATGATGATGCCGATGTCCTTGATCAAATTGCGCATAGGTGCGCCGGAGTTTTCAAAGTCTCGGGCCGCCGTTATCGGGCCAGACCGCCCGACCATTGTGCTGCCGCCGAAGCTCTTCTGGAGCAGATCGGTGGCCTTCAAGATATCGACTCCGGCGCTGTTCGCAAGGTTGAACGCCTCCGCGGCGGCGACCGTGTGGATACATGTCAGAAGCTGATTGATCAGTTTCATCGCCGTACCGGCTCCGGTGTCTCCGAACCGCACGACATTCGTCCCCATCTTCTCAAACTCTGGAAGCGCAGCGTTAAACGCATCCTCGTCCCCGCCGACCATGATCGATAACGTCCCGTCGGTCGCCCCGGCCGGCCCGCCAGAGATCGGCGCATCCAGGAACTTTGCGCCTGCACGGCTGGCGTGATCGGCGGCTTTCTTTGAGAGTCCAACACTCACGGTGCTGTGGTCCGTCACAATCGTCCCCGCCCTGACGTTAGCAAACACTCCGTCATCGCCCATGAGAATCTGCTCACAGGTCTCCTCGTTCGGCAGACACACGAAAATCCTGTCGCATTGAGACGCCAGTTGCTCCACGCTGGTAGCCGCTTCCGCGCCCATGTCCTCCAGCTCACGGACAACCTGTTGACTCCGGTTGTGGACCATCAGAGTCGTCCCGGCGTTCAGTAAGTTCACCGCCATCGGTCGTCCCATGCTGCCGAGTCCAATAAACCCGACTTTTATTGCTGGCATAACTGACGTGAACCCTTCCGATAGAAAAAGTGGCAATACTGAGCGTGGCCGTGAAATTGACCCTGTCGATAGGCCGCGATTGCCCGTTTGAAGCGGGTGCGATTATATACTCCGGGACGGCACGCCCAGAACTTAACCGAGCCAGTCTCGGGATGTTTAAATCGCGCGTCCGGCAACAGTCTCTATGACGTCACAAACGGGGAGGCCATGAATGGCGATTCTGCGACAGGCAGACATGATCACTTCCGAGTCAACGCCCGGCATAATCGGACGCCGCATTGGCGGGCCTAACTCTGGCGCGACCCAGATCACGGCGGGCCTGAATACACTGGCCCCGGGGGCGATCATCACCTATCACTCGCACCCTGACGCCGAGATCATGCATTACGTGATTGAGGGCGATATCGAGTGCGTACTTGACGGACACCGGATCACGCTCCACGTCGGCGATGGTGTACTCGCCCCGGTCAACGTGAAGCACTCGTTTGAGAACCGCAGTGGAGCGTCGGCGAAGTTCATCACCGCCGGGACCACAATTGGCGCAACCCGGGAGGACCGGGAGCTCGATCCTCCCAGCCACGACCCCCTCCCGAAATACGTGGTGTTCGCCGAGGACGTTGTACCAACGTATCCCTGGCCCGGAACCGAGCGATTTGATCCTATGGACGCCAGTTTCGGCTCATCCACGCTGCTATTCAGCAAAGGCGTGATTGCGCCCGGGTCCATCGGCCCTCCACATTTCCATCCGGAGACCGAGGAGTTCATGTATTGCCTGGAGGGCGAACTTATGGCGATGTACAACGGCGAAGAGTTTCTCCTTAACGCCGGAGACATGCTTCTGGCCGAACCTGGCGCGCACCACGCAATATTCAATGCTTCAAATGAAACGGCGACCTTGATCGCAATTCACCCGACGACGGCGCCTGTTCGAGAGTTGGTGGACTGGACGCCATCGAAGCCGCTTCCAACGATACCTACTAACTAGCACCTGATAGATATCTGGAGCATCCCCGTACATGACAATCCTCCGCCTCAAGGACCAGAAGGTTACTTCGCCTTATCCCGGTATCAGTCAACGAAATCCCGCGGGCGCAGATACCGGCGCTACCCAGATTCGCGTCTTTGACGCCGTGATCCAGCCCGGAGCGTCGATTCCATATCACGCACATGGCAGCACCGAGGCGACCTACTTTGTACTTGAGGGGGATATCTCGGCGGTGGTGGACGATCACCGGGTGGAACTACATTCAGGAGACCTCGTGATGGCCCCACCGGGGACCGGCCACGGCTTCACGAACAGCGGTAGTGGCGAAGCGCGGATCGTGACGATGTTCCCACACACCGACCCGGATGTGTCTCATTTCGAGCCAGGAGAGCCAGCGAGCGGTGATCTTCCACCGTTTATCGTTCCGAGGGCCAACGTCGAAGCCTGGACGCCGTGGGAGCGCTGCACCCGTTACGACATGATGAATCATGAGCGTGGCGCCCTCTCGACCGCGTTCAGTCAGCTTGATTTTGAGCCCGGTTCCATGGCCCCGCCGCACTTCCACCCGGAGACGGAAGAGGCCATGTACTGCATCCAAGGCGAGTTCATGGCGATGTACAACGGCGAAGAGATTCCGCTCCGCCCGGGAGACATGTTCGTCGCGGAGGCGGGAGTCCGGCACACGGTGTTCAACGCATCGGAAAAGTTAGCGATTCTGCTGCCCCTGCATCCGACGGTCGTGCCGGTACGTGAGCTGGTGGACTGGACCCCGACCACGCGTATGCCCGTCTAGCGTTGGCGGGGGGCTGGCTCGAAGTCGACCTTATTCCTGATATCGCCGTCCAGGAAAGACAGCACGTTGTCCACGAGCATATTCAGGCTGGATGCCAGCGCTGCGTCCGTCGTGCTCGCGGTATGAGGCGACAACAGCGCGTTAGGTAGCGTCCGAAGCGGGCTGTCCGACGATAGCGGCTCTGACTCAAACGTGTCCAGACCCGCTCCGGCCAGCGCACCGTCACGTAACGCCTCTTCGAGCGCCTGCTCGTCGATCAGGTCGCCGTGTGAAGTGTTGATCACAAACGCTGAAGGCTTCATCTGCGAAAGTTCGGCAGAACCAATCAGGTGATGCGTTTCTTCGGAGCCGCGCAGATGGATGGAGATCGCATCAGACTGTGTCAGCAACGTCGATAGATCGACGAACTCCAACTCAGTAGTCTCCGGGTTGTAAAGTTCCGGATGGAGCGTCCACGCGATCACGTTCATCCAGATACCACGAGAGATGGCGGCCATCTGCTGCCCTACCCGCCCTGCGCCAAGTATGCCGAGCGTCTTTCCATGGAGCTGCGTGATCATCCCTCGGGGCCACTCACCCTGGTGAATTCGATAGTCCAACTGTCGAACTCTGTGCGCTATAGCAAGTAGGAGCGCCAGAGCGTGCTCGGCCACCGACTCGGTCGCAATTCCCGGCGTGTTCGTTACGGTGATCCCAAATCTCTGGGCACTTTCCAGGTCAACATGCCCGGCGTTCGGTCCCCACAGCGCAAGGTGTTTGAGCCGCCCGCATCGTGACAGCACTTCGTAATCAAAGCGCGTCGAAGCCCGCACGTTCAGAACAGTGTGCGCGGCCGCTATCCGCTCCACGATCTCGTCCGTCCCTGACGGCAGGGTGTCGAACACCTCAAGCTCGATGTCTGGAGACGAGCGCAAACGCACGAGCGCCGGAGTGTCGCTGACCACGGGCGGGGCATCGTCTATGACTATCAGTTTGACCAAAAGCGCTGCCCGATTTTCTGCCAATTCTCGTCCCGGGGAACGTCCCCGGGGCGGTATCACGTGATGACGGAGTTCGTATAACTGCGTGCTAACATACCGCCGCCCTCCGGGCGAGCTTGATATCCCGGCTGCTTCCCGACAATACAGCGGAACTCATTGTTCTGTACTGACATGAATTCTTTCAAGTGCCTATTCGGCGCCTTACCGGTGATCCACCAGCGATTCAGAGGTCCAATTGCTTCAAATCTCGGCCTGCGCATGGGCGCTCTCGACATCTCCCAAACAGTCACTGGACCGCATCAGACTGGCCGGTTTTGACACGGTGGACCTGTGGCCAAACTCATTCGACGGGATCGGCAGCGCCGATGAGATCACAAGCCGCGGGTTGAAGCCGGGCTGCTTTGGCTTACTCGCCGGAGCGATGTCCGGCGGGCTGTCGCTCGACGACATCACTGGGCCCAACGCGCAACCCGTACTCGATCTCATGTTTGGCAACATCGATAAGGCGGCTGCTCTCGGCGTGAAAAGGGCGTACATGGTCACGCCTTCGGAGTACCCGGCAGACGACTCGCATTTCCTG
>JAYGCG010000006.1:0-13934 GCA_046583455.1 Dehalococcoidia bacterium
AACATCACCACCGTCACCGTGATCGAGAAACCGTTCCCAAGGACGAGCGCCATTTCGCTTCCGAGCGTCTCTGCCGTGATTCCGCCCAACATCCAGCCCAACGGGAAGAGTTGCAGTGTCAACGCGTACACCGCCATGATCTTGCCCCGTAGATGTTCAGGCGCGTACGTCTGGAACAGGGTGCTAACGGTCGTGATATAGAACGCGGCGGCGACCCCGAACAGGAACAACAGCGCCGTAGAAAAATAGAAGTCCCGGGAGAACCCGAAAAGGATCGACGTCGGGTCGCCTATGACAACAGCCAGCAACAACAGCCATCCCTTGTGCTTCACCTCTCCATAGAACGCCAGGCCAAGCCCGCCAATTAACGCGCCCAGCCCAAAAGCCGCCATCAATATCCCGAACCCGGACTCCCCCACTTCAAGCACATCGCGGGCATAGATCGGGATGATCGGAAAAACGAACCCGGCAAGCAGACCGAGCACGTTAAGCGCCACCAGAATCCTCAGGGGTGGAGACGAGCGCACATACGAGAGCGCCTCTTTGATATCGGCAATAGCGTTGGAGTTGGGCGGTCGTTCCACCCGCGTCCGCGTCTTGATCCGCCAGGTGGCGTAGATCGCCGGGATATAGATCGCCGATATGACGAAGTACACCGGCGCCACACCCAGTATCCCGAGCAATGCGCCACCAAGCGCCGGCCCGGCTATCCCACCGATAGTGGATAGCGACTGGTTCGGGGACACCGCTGTGAGCAACCGGTCTCTGCCCACAATGTCCTGGACGATGGTCTGACTGGCAGGCATCCCGAACGCGATCGCGCCACCCTGCGCAAGCGATAAAAAGAGCAGGTGCCAGATCGATATCACGTCGATCATCACGAGGTACCCAACGACGAAGTTGACGAGACCGAGGCCGATGCGCACCCAGAGCAGTATGTCGCGCTTGGGCCATCTGTCGGATGCAACACCACCGAGTAGCCCGAGCGCGATGATGGCAATCGCCGGAGAGCCGTTTATGACGCCGACCCATGCCTGGGAATCGGTCAGTTCAAGGGCCAGCCATGACTGCACAACGTTCCGCATCTGGAACGCCATGAACAGGAAGCGGAAATCTACGATGCCAAGCACGCGGAGCGCGGTTGTTCTCCCCGATATTTGCGCAGGGCCGGCTCCTTTGCGCCCTCCGGGCTAGAGTTCGGCCTCGGTCGCCGGTTTTCTATCGCCGCTTGAGGTCGCCATGCCACCACACGAAAAATGAAAAAAGGGAGCCGCCAATACTCCGCAATTTACAAATGACGAAGCAGGCGGCTCAACGCATCGGAACACAATACGCCCGATAGACATCGACGGCAGCCGGGAATTGGTCGAAAGTGGGTTGCATAACGCGGCGGTGTTCTGGCTGGTGACGACCTGTGCCCGATGCAGCCGATCTTTTCTAGCACTGATGCGACCATGTCAGCCAATCCGGAAATCAGGAGCTGAGTTGAGTTCTCCAGAAGACATGCCGCAACTGCTCCCGTACGAAGATCGGTGGCAGCCCGGGATCGCCGCCGTGATCAAGGCGGTCTACGACGAGTACCGGCTCACGTGGGATCCAGACGACTATCATCGTGACCTGTATACGGTTCAGGAAACCTATATCGACACCGGCGGGTTTTTCTCGGTGCTTGTACTGGGAGGCCGTGTAATTGGCACTGTCTGCGCACTGGATCGAGGGGCCGAGGCGGAGATCGAACGCCTGTACCTGCACAAGGATCATCGGGGGCGCGGGTACGGTCGTCTCATGACGGAGCATTTTCTGGACTGGGCGAGGGCCACCGGCCATACAAAGGCGATCGCATGGTCCGATAAGCGGTTCAACGATGCTCACGAAATGTACAAGAAGATGGGGTTTACGGTGGTGGGCGACCGGGTACTGGACGACCCCGATAGCAGCCCTGAATGGGGCTTCGAGTTGGACCTATCTGGAGGTACGCCGTGAGTTCTGAGAGCTCCGATAAGTCCACCGGACGCGACGAGGAGACCCGGCGCTTCCGGCAACGTGATGCCGATCGAGAGGCCGCGTTTTTTCTGCCGTTCATTAGCCCGGGGATGACCCTACTGGATGCGGGCTGCGGTCCCGGATCGATCACTTACGGCCTGGCGATGCACACAGCGCCGGGTGAGGTTATCGGCATAGATCTGGATTCGGCGAGGATCGAAACGGCATCCAATGATACCCGTGAGGCGGGGATCGAGAACATCTCGTATCTGGTCGCTGATGTGACTCATCTTCAGTTTGCGGACGGTTACTTTGACGCGGTGTTCGCTAACGGCCTGATCGAGCACCTCGCGGACCCTGCCGCCGGAATTCAGGAGCTGCTTCGAGTGTTGCAGCCCGGCGGGGTCATCGGCGTTCGCAGTCCCGACTGGGGCGTCGCCCTTTTGCATCCGGATATTGAGGGGCTGCGGGACTCGATCGAGTTAAGGAACCGCTGGCAACGGCACCGGGGCGGACATCCGAACGTCGGGCGACACCTTCGTGAGCTTTTACTATCGGCCGGATTTCTTGATGTAATCGGTGACGCCACAGTCGAGTCACACGGGACGGACGCAGGAACCGCCGAGGGCGCCAATTACATGCGCTCGATCCTGAACGACCCGGAGCTTGCTGCGACCGCCCGAGAGCAGGGATGGGCGAGCGCGGCCGAGTTACGGCGCATGCGCCAGGCGTGGACGGACTGGGCGGCAGCGCCGGGAGCGTTCGCATCGTTCTTTTGGTGTCACGCAACGGGAAGAACGCCGGAAACAGCGTAGGGATCGAATCGTCAATATGCCCTGACATCTCATATTCCACCCCGGACTGGCGCAACGGTTCGGGGCAGGTCAGACTTGGCTCACAACCCGCAAGCGAACGGAATCTCGGCGATAGCCTCCTCACCATTGATCCTCCTCCCGCCCTCAGAAGGCAAGGCCTCCGGAGGTGATGGCGCGCCCCTTGATCTTGAATCACTGTCGTTCGAGGAGCTCAACCCGACGCGTGCCCGGTTCACTAAGGCCATCGTGAAGTTGAGCGAGCGACCCAGATCGTCACGAGCTCTTCTAGGTGTTAAAGGACCGGCGCTTGAAAAAGCTATGGCAGAAAACGCCGAACTGGACACCGCGCCGACACTCCCGGCTATCGAGCGCTACACAGGAGTGATGTACGACGCAATCGATCATCAATCACTTGATGGCGACGCCCGGGAAGTGTTTGGAAACTCGGTGATCATCATTTCGGGCCTATTCGGTATGGTCCGCCCCTTCGACATGATCCCCGCGTACAAGTTGAAGATGGGCGGAAAGCTACTTCGCGGCAAGACCTGTTCCGCCATCTGGAAACGCGTGATCACAAAATCCATGGCGGAGTCGGCCGAGGGCAGCGTGATCTGGGATCTGCTGCCGATCGAACACAGCGCCGCATGGGATTCTTCAAGGGTCCCCTACAAGACTCGATTCACGGTCAAGTTTCTTGAGCGGAGTCCTGCCGGCGAACTGCGAACCATAAACCACTGGTCCAAGTTGCTTAAAGGAGCGCTGATCCGTCACCTGGTGTCCAACGGAGACGCCGCAGGCTCGGCGGACTCTACCCTTGATTTGCTCGCCGGATTTTCGCATCCGGAAGGGTACGTCTTCGACCCAGAACGGACTTCTGAGGCCGACAGCGTGACCGAGATCGTGTTCATCAAACGTTAGGTGAGTGCAAGCGAGCCGCTGTAGGGGCGGGGCTTGCTCCGCTTTATCGCACAATCACGGTCTTGTTCGAAAAAACACCATAGGGGCGAATGACGATCCGCAATCGGGTCGATACCAATCGACCCCTACGACCGTTGTACGTGGCTGCGGTTCGCGATTTAAGGACGTGGCCAAGAACAGGCCTGGAGATTCCTGAGTCAAGCTCAGCGCAG
The DNA here is from genome assembly GCA_046583455.1 of Dehalococcoidia bacterium. Taxonomy (GTDB): domain Bacteria; phylum Chloroflexota; class Dehalococcoidia; order Lucifugimonadales; family Lucifugimonadaceae. The sequence continues at coordinate 3,929 of JAYGCG010000006.1, forward strand.
GCTCTTCGCCCCGGAACTGTCCCGCCTTCTGGCGCCCGATCTGCGCTAGCCTCTCCGGTACGAACAACCGGCACTGGAGGCGTGAATGGACACCCGACCACTCGGAACTGATGGCCCTCAAGTCTCCGTCGTGTGCCTCGGGGCCTGGCCTCTAGGAGGTGGCATGGGCGTGATACCGGACGATCAGGCGATTGGTGCCATCCACGCGGCGCTTGACGTTGGGATGACCTTTATCGATACAGCAGAGGGATATCGGACAAGCGAATCCGTTCTCGGTAAGGCGCTGCACGGGCGGCGGCACGAAGCGTTCCTCGCTACCAAGTTGTCGGGAGACCACTCGCCTGAACACATTTCGCAGGCGATCGAGAACAGCCTGACCTCGCTAGGCACCGATTACGTAGACCTGTATCAGCTCCATTCGCCAAAGCCACAGTGGCCTATCCAAGACACGATGGGTGAGCTGCTGAAGCTCCAGGAGCAGGGGAAGATCAGGTACATCGGCGTCTCCAACTTCTCGGGCGACCAACACCGTGAGGCCGCATCACACGGGCCGATCAACAGTTCCCAGCCTCGTTACAACATGCTGTTCAGGGGCGCCGAAGACGAAGTGTTGCCCGCATGCCTTGAGCTTGGCATCGGCGTGATGGCGCACTCCCCACTCGCCAAAGGGATCCTCACCGGCAAATACAAGCCAGGCCACCAGTTCCCGGACGACGACGAACGAAGTGACCATTTCGTTTTTCGGGAGGGACGTGCCGATCGCGCATGGGAGATCGTTCCAGCACTTCAAACCTGGGCCGCTGATCATGGGCGTGACCTGGTGCAACTGGCGATCGCGTGGACTCTGGCGCATCCGTCCATGTCGTCCTGCATCACGGGAGCGAAGACGGCGCAACAAGTAATGCACAACGCGAGCGCAGCAGACTGGCGGCTCAGCGAGTCAGAGATGTTAGAGCTGGGCGAAATCCTAGCGCCTGTAAACCTGGGCGCCTGAGTTGAACGGCGCTTAAGCGCCCCCTATCGGGGATACCAGCGTCGGCCTTCGATCAGCCCTCGGATGTAGCCGACCTGCCCTATATGTTGCAGATTTCCGGTCGCCATGCCGACCATCTCTTCGGCAAGCGTGTTGCCGGAATCATCAAGCACACGATCATGGTTGTCCGCCTCAGGAGTCGACAGGAACTTCAAAGTCCGCTGGTACACGGCATCGTAGTAGCCAAGGATTACGTCTGATCCTGACGGCCGAACCGCATCAACCTGATCCGACGTGTGGCCGATGCCGTAGTCCTTCGGATTCGCGGAAAGTCCGTACTTTTCGTACCAGCGGCCTTCTATCCAGGTTTGCTCGCCACGGTCCATATCTGACACACGGCGGTCCAGTCCTCGGGTCAGATGCCAGCCAACCCACGCGATCGAGTTTGCCTCAACAGCCGGGCGGTACCAAAGTTGTGCCGGGGTTAAGTCGGCAAACGCCAGAGCCATAAAAATGTGGACGCGTTCAAGCGCATTTTCGGTGTATTCGTTGATCTTCAATCGATCATCCCCTGACCAGGGTTAGCCGTGTAGAACGACGCAGGTCATAGTGCGCGTCACGCCCGGCACGTTGTGGACCTCGGTCTGGTAGCCGGCCAGATTGGCCAGCTCATCGACCTGAACCGTGCAGATGATGTCATGCGGGCCCGTGACCGCGTCGACCGTTTTCGTTCCGTCGATAGCTCTCAATGCATCGATGAGCGCCGATACGTCGCTGCCGGGTGCAGTGTCTACAAGTTGATATGCACGAACCGTCATTAATCTCCCCGTCCACGCCCGAGTAATCGTGGCGTATTCTGGCGTCCGGCTTACTGCGCCGGACTCGGCCCCGTTACGGGTTATGCGGAGAGTGTAACCGCCCGGACGTTTAAAGGTCCCTGAAAGGTCGCTGCCGGTTAGAATCTGCCGATCCCCAACGGGGGAACACGCCCAGTCATCGACAATCATCCGGTTCCTTACCACTGCAGCGTGTCAGCCACGGTAATTGTGCAGAACCTGGATACTGACGGTGCAGCCATACCCAGCGAAAACCGAGGGAGATATTAATTGAAAGTCTCAGGTCGATTCGGCGCCGGTCTACTATCGGACGTTCCTTCCGAAGTCGAGCGCGCTGAGCGTCTCGGCTACGACGCTATTACTACTTCAGAGACGAAGTACGAGGCGACAACTCGGTGGACGCTCGCAGCGCACGTCAGCACGCGGGCGGAGATCGGCACCTCAATTATCATCGCCTTCCCGCGCAGCCCGTTCGTAATGGCGCAGATGGCCTGGGAGTTGCAAAAACTGACCGGTGGCCGGGTGATGATCGGACTCGGAACTCAGGTCAAGGGCCACAACGAGCGTCGCTTCAGTTCAGGAACGTGGGAGGCTCCGGCCACCCGCATGGAGGAGTACATCCGCATGATGCGGGCGGTGTGGGACACGTTCCAGACCGGCGCTAAACCGGAATTTGAGGGACGCTTCTATAACTTCACGCTATGCCCACCCGCCTTCAACATGGGGCCGATAGACGTCCCGCCGCCAAAGATTTTTATCTCCGCCGTCGGTCCGGCCATGACCCGTGTCGCCGGACGTGTCGCAGATGGACTGTTCCTCCACAGTTTCACGACGGAGAAGTACGTCCGTGAGGTCACACTGCCCGAGCTTGCACGCGGCGCCGAGCAGGCCGGCCGTGATCTCTCCGACATAGAGGTGTCCGGCGGAGGAATGATGGCGCTGGGCGAGAACGAGGAAGAGATCGAGCAGAAACTTCTGGCGCTACGCCAGCCAATCTCCTTTTACGGTTCTACGCGCACCTACCTCAATGTCTTCGACACCCACGGCCTCGGAGAACTTGGGCTAATGCTCCACGACATGTCGTTACGCGGTGAATGGGACCGCATGATCGAGTCCGTGCCGATGGACGTTGTGCGTGAGTTCGCGGTCACATCCACTTACGATGACCTGCCGGATGTACTGGCAAAACGCATGGATTACGCCACACGGGTATCCTTTGATGCACCTTCAGAGACGCCGGAAGAAGAGGCCCGGTTGGTCGAACTGATCCGGAGGGTTCAGGCGATCTAGCGGGGATGCAACGCCCTCTTCGGGCGAGACGGCAACAACGACGGAGTGACGATCATGAAGAAAATCACTCTACTGACTGCGGCGATAGGCTTTGCGCTTGTGATGGGCTTCCTGAAAGGAAGGTCGAGACGAAAGACGGGTGTCTACGATCCCAAGGTCCGGCGCCGGACTTGAAACCGGGATCCTGGGGATAGAGCCTTCAAGCGGCCTTCCGACGCTCGATTTCTAGCCTGGATCGTCGATCCTCGATCTCCTCAAGCCGCGTCGCCTCACGCATCAAAAATGCGTTCGATGGGCCGTCGATCAATCCGGGAAGAGTCGTTGTGATAGTCGTACCCTTCCCGGAGCGGCTTTCGACAGATATCTCACCCCGGTGAAGATTAACGATCGAGGCAGTAATATACAGGCCGACTCCCGTACCCGGGACTGAACGGGTCTCCTCGTTGTCCACACGGTAGAACGCCTCGAAAATCTGAGCCTGGGATTCGGCGGGAATTCCGACGCCTTTGTCGGAGATCGTCAATTCCAAGTTTTCTTCATTAATATCCGCTTTCATCGAGATGACGGTGCCTTCTGGAGAGAATTTTGAGGCGTTGGTCACCAGATTGGTGATCATCTGCTCCAGGCGGTTCCTATCCCCGGTAATCCACAGGCCTGCCGAAGAGTCACGGACAGCGAGCCTCTGGTTTCTCTTGCTCAGGATCGGCTCAAACATGGCGGCCATGTCACGCAGTAGATCCGATATCCGGAAATCACTCGGTTCAAGGGTCAGCGTGCCGGCGTCGATTCTCGTCAGATCTAACAGATCATTAATCAACAGATTGAGACGGTGGACGTTCCTGCTGATCACGTTGAGTTGCTTCAGTTCGCGATCGCTCAGGTTGTCAGATCGATTTTTCTTCAAGATATCGGTGAAAGCGGAGATGCTTGTGAGAGGCGTCTTCAGTTCATGCGATACGGTCGCTAAAAAGCGGGTCTTGGCACCGTTCGCTATCGTCAGATCGTCGAAAGCCGATTGGATCTCGTCGCGGGCGGCCGTGCTCCACCTGTACGCCTCTTCAAGTTCCAGCTTTTGTTCCGACAACGCGTCGAACGTCCGCTGTAACTCTTGATGCGCTGACTCCCGCCAGCCGCGTGACTCTGCCGACTCTGCCACACGTTCAGACATGCCGAGCGTGATCTTGCGCTCCAGCAAGACCGACGCGCGTGCGCTGCGCATCTCGGCCTCTGCGATGGAAGACGTCATCGAGCAAGCGGCGGATCGCAAGGATGTGAGTTCAGTTTCGCTGAACGGGATCCCGGGAGTCCGTTCGATCAACAAATACGCGATTGCCGGGTAGAGATCACCTATCGGAGCGATACACCAGAGTGCGTTGGCGCTCTCTATTACGGTCGAGGAGGAGGAGGAAGAGGCAGCCCGGGTTGTTACGAACGAGTTCAGCTCACTCGCCGTCCAACTGGGTCCCGCGGGCGGGGTATCTTGGGACGCGCGGTACGCCACGCGAGCTGGTTCGTCGCCCCAGTCGCTGATGAGCACCGACAAGGAGCGGCAACTTACTTGCTCACGCAATTGGTTGGCTACATGTGCGTAACCGTTCAAATACTGATCACCGATCTTTGGCGTCTGATCTACAAAATCAGGCACGATTCGTCATCCATATCTCGCTCTTCCTCTCACCCCACCGATGATTTTCACACACGGTTGAGGCGACGAAATGATGGACCTCCCCACATTAATATGTCGGTAAGTCAGCAGGTTCCGATCAAATTCCCGGGTGTTATCCACAGGCTGCGCTGGGCGTCCTTGCCCGATTCCTTCAACATGAAATTCTGTTCCAGCACGGGAAAGTGGATCAGGCTGGGTACTTCTTCCGCAAGAACTCGGATAACAGATTATTAAACACGTCTGGCCGTTCGAAATAAATCGAGTGTCCTGTTTCTGGCACCAGCTTCAGATGGGCTCCGGGCGTCACTGCCGCCGCCGCCGTTATCATCGACGATGGCAGAACATCGTCTTCCTCACCCGTTATGTACATCGTCGGTGTCCTGTAACCGGCCATATCTTCGGGAGTGATATCGATCCGGGGTCTCGTTGTCCTCGGCTGGTTCAAGCCCTGGATAGCGGAGTAGAGGTAATGCATCGCAGGTTGCTCGACGGAGCACCGCTCTCCGAGAGCCGGGTTGAAGCTCCCGGCAGACCGCTCTTCCCATGCCTGTCTCAACCCCTCCAATCTCTCCCGATTTGTCTCACGAGCCTGATCGATCTCGGGTGTGCTCAAGTTGCCCGGAGTAGAAGCCATGAAAAGCGCCGCCACGCGGTTCGGCAGTCGGACCGCAAGTGGAAGACATGTCCATCCACCCATCGATTGCGCTACCAGCGCAACCCGCTCTATCTCAAGATGATCCAGCAACTCCAGAAGCACCTCGGAGTACTCGACGCGCTGCGCTGCATCGCCAATCCAACTAGAGCGACCAAATCCGGGGTGACTGAATGTGACGCAGGTGTACCTGTCCATGAAATAAGGAACCTGCTGCCACCACGAAAGGCGATTCCCACCGGCCCCATGTGCGAACACGACCGCCGGACCCTGCCCTTCAATTTCGTAATCAAGCGCTGCAGTACCTAATTTGACTACCGCCATATGTGACCCCTCTCCTGCCTTACGGCTCTACGCAAGTTCTCGTGTGCGAGATTATGGGCTTCTCAGACGCCTGCCTGAGGCGGCTGCATTCCGGATCTAATCGGTTTTTACCGCTCTACGATGGGCGCAATCGTAAAAATTCCCCCAGCGTGTACCCCCGTCTCGTACGATTGGGATAAACGTAAATCGCGAGCCATTATTGTGGTCGTCATCGATTCACCCCCTCTCCAATCGTAAAAACCGGGGGCTATAGCCCCCGAATAGGTCCAAAAATGGCCCCTTTTAGGCCCTTTCCCCGGGTGTTCCCTGAGCAAAGCTATTCAGCTTTGGGAATGTGGTGTTACCTTAAAGCTAGGTAGCTTCGGTGGACGGCCGCCGAACAAGAGTCAAATTTGGAGGAACCCCATGGACGCCTACTGCATGAAGTGTCGAACTATGCGAGAGATGAACCAAGCCGAACAGGTAACCATGAAGAATGGTCGCCCGGCGACGAAGGGCAAGTGCGGCACATGCAGCACGACGCTATTCAAGATCGGCAAAGCCTCTTAACGGGCGTCCGCATCTGATTCGATTAAAGGGGGCGGCAAGCGCTTAATGCGCTGGCCGCCCCCTTTTCGCGTCTCCGGGAATATCGGACTAGCCGAGCCGCCCGAAGTCGGTCGCCACAAGAGCGTGGATCGCATCCAATACGTCTTCGGATAACGGACCCATCTCTTGAGCGCCCAGCGCCTGGTCCAGATGATCGAGCTCCGCCATACCCACGAGGACGCCTGACACGTTTGGATTAGATAGACCGTAGCGCACGGCGAGCTGCGCCCGTGTACCCTGGCTGTCCCCGAGGGCCTCCACTATCAACTTCGTGCGCGCCTCGTCCGCGGGTACATCCCCTCCCGGAGCTACCGGAGATTCACGACCGTGCCGTATGTCGGTCGCGATGACGCCAGCCGCCAGCACGCGGATGTTCATCACGGCGACTCCGTGGGCGGCGCACTTATCGATCACGTTGCCGAAATCGTACGCCGACCATCCGGCCGGCACGGCGCGTCCTGAACTGGGGTTCAGCAGGTTGTAGTAGACCTGCGCCGAGTTAAAGCGCTCGCTCTCGATGACCTTGTGCAGGGCGGAACTTTCGCCTGTGCAGGTGAAGCCGGCGAACCGCGTCAGGCCCCGATCGACAAGCCTCTGTACGCCGTCTGCTACCCCATCTTTGCCTATTACGTCGTCTGTAGCGACCGAGCCGGGGAACCAACCGCGTTCCTCGGAAACACGGTTGTGCAGCTGGAAAACGTCCACGCTATCCCGCTGAAGACGCTCAAGGCTCTCGTGCATGGAGCGCTCAACCTGCCCCGGGATGTCGCCCTGTTCGGGGTCGATGCTGAACTTGGTGGACAGATAAGGCTGATCATCCTGAGGGATCTCCTTCAACAGCCATCCGAGCGCCGTCTCTGACCGTCCCTGTCCGTAAGAGGCGGCTGTATCGATCCAGTTGATCCCGGCATCGAGCGCCGTCCTGATGGCCTTTCGCCGCGTCTCATCGTCGGCATCGATGAGGATGCCTCCAACGGCGCCAGCGCCGAAAACGATCTCCGATATTTCAAGTCCGGTGTTGCCATAGGGTCGGTATTTCATTGTTGCTCCCTGATCGGTACTCAGGCCCCGTCCGGGGCCGATCCGTTGGGTCATCCAGCCAACGTGTTGGATGAACGATTCAAGGCCGGGTGTAGCGATTTAGCGCGTCGAGATGCTCATCGTAGTCGAACACCGGGTTAAGCAATAAATGCTCTGCGCCGGCGTCGATGATGGCATCGATCTGCTCGTAGCAATGATCTGCCGGACCCCAGATAGAAACCCGTGACGCCATCTCCGCGTTCCCGTAATGATGTCCGAACCAGTCGGTAAGACGTCGCTCGGCGCGATCGTCGTCGTCGTCGATAGCTACGTACACCCGCTTTGAGACCGGGTAGCTCGCCGGATCGCGGCCCTCAGCGTCCAGCGCATCGCGCAGCATGGCGACACTCTCCCTGAAATCGTCTGCGCTGGAAGAGCCCGGTCCCATCCAGCCATCGCCGTATTTCGCGGCACGCTTGATCGCCGCCTCGGCCCGTGCGCCAAACCACACCGGCGGCCGTGGCTTCTGAACCGGCTTCGGCGCCATTGAACCGTTCGAAAGGTTGTACAACTCACCCTCAAACTCCAGGGTCTCGTTCTTCCAGAACGCGTCCATAAGTTCGAGAGCCTCATTAAACCGTCGTACGCGGCGCCCTGACTCAAACCCGTACGCGGGTGCGTCCTTGTCGCTACCACCGAGACCGACGCCGACGATCAAGCGACCTTCAGACAACACGTCCAACGTCGCGAGAGTCTTCGCCAGTTGCGGCGGGCTGCGGAGTGGCAGGACGAGGACACTCACGCCGAGCCGGACTTTTTCGGTCACTGCGGCCAGGTAAGAGAGAAGCGCCAGCGGCTCCAAACTCACGCTCGATCCGATAATCCGTTCCTGCGTCCACAGGCTGTCGTAACCCAACTGTTCCGCACGCAAGGAAACATCACGTATGACTGCCAGATCAACTTTCCCGTCCGGGAACACCTGCGGAACGGCAAAACCCGCTCCTGAGTAACCCTGGTCCATAAGCGCGCTCCTTGGTCATGCCGTCGTAAGAGGATCATGTCCAGATCCCAGGACACAGTGATCGGAGCGCAGCTTACCGCGCCGCGAGAATGACAGGAGAGCCCACACACCCAGCCTTCCGCTCAGGCGGTCAAACCCGTCGCCATCCCACCGATGTGTTCCACCGGAGTTCCCGATCAATATAGGAGCACAGTTGGGGACTGACTGATCATCAGTCATAATACGTGCATAAACAAAACCAGATGGAAGGAATCGACAGTGGCGCTCAGGCGCAGTAGGACCGAAAGCGAACCCGTGCGGAGGAATCAGTTGCTCAATGCAGCCCGCAAGGTGTTCCGGGAAAAGGGATTCGAAGGGGCGACAATCGCCGACATCGTTCGCGACGCGGGCGTGGCGCAAGGAACTTTTTATATCTACTACTCGTCCAAGAGAGCGGCCGCCGTAGCTCTTCGTGATGAGCTCATGGACAGGATGGCCACAGCCGTGGTGAGCGCAATGCAATCAAATACATCGTTCGAGGAACGGCTTGAATCTCTGGTCTCCAACTCATTCCAGGTCGCCCGACAGAATGCCGATCTTTTCAAACTCGCGTTCATCGGGGCCGATGAAACTCATCAAGAGTTACATAGCGAATCTCCAGAGCATGCCGTCTTCCTGAACATCACTACGGATCTTTTCCGGAGCGCAGTCGACGCCGGTGAGATGGAAACGATGGATCCGGAGATGACGGCGCGTCTCGTCCTCGGCCTCCTTCAGCACGCCATCATCGAAGCCTTCGTTTCGGGCGACGGCCAGGAGGCCGAGGATCTTCAAAAGGCGGTCAAAATACTGCTCTCGAACGCCCTGGTAAAGACGGGATGATTTGACTATGCATTCTTATGACTGATCATCAGTCATATCGCCAGATTACATAGACGGTACAAATTAAACCCACTGACAGAGTACGTGCAGCGATCTCCTTGTTCGAGCCTGCAACCGCTCAGGGTACCCCGGGAGTAACCGGGCGGCACTGATCATCATAATCGCATTTGGACACTAATGACTGAACGTCAGTCATACAAACACCCAGGAGAAATCAGATGAACACCAATAGCCTGACCGGGCGGGGCGGGTCACGGATCCGAGACTGAGATGGTGGACCCTTTCAGTGCTCACGGTGACCATCGTCATCGCGGCGATCGACGAAACCGTGCTTAACGTCGCTATCCCGTCGTTACAACGAGACCTTGGCACATCAGCCACTGCCCTACAGTGGATGGTCAATTCCTACATGCTCGTCTTCGGCGGCATGCTTCTGACTACGGGCGCCATCGGCGACCGTTTCGGACGTGCCCGCATGCTCCGCATCGGTCTGCTGACCTTCGGAATTGCTTCGTTAGGCGCGGCGCTATCCGAAACCCCGGCGCAGTTAATCACCATCCGCGGGTTCATGGGCCTTGGCGGAGCGATGATGATGCCAGCGACCCTATCCATAATCGTTAACGTGTTCAACAACAACGAAAAGGCGAAAGCCATTGCGATCTGGGCCTCGATGGCCGGCGCAGGAATCGCACTCGGGCCTATTCTCGGCGGCGTGCTACTCCAGCACTTCTACTGGGGTTCAGTATTCCTCGTGAACGTGCCGATCGCCGCAGTC
>JAYGCG010000069.1:0-8339 GCA_046583455.1 Dehalococcoidia bacterium
TCCTCAGGAGGACTCGGTGACTGAGCAGATCCCTTACGACATCCTTGATATTGAACTTGCCCGTGAGGGAGAACTCCGCACCGAATGGGCGGAACGAGAGATGCCCGTACTGCGGAGCATCCGTGAGCGATTTGAACGTGAGCAGCCCCTGAAGGGGATGCGCATTACCGGTTGCCTGCACATCACTAGCGAGACCGCCAATCTCGTCACGACGCTGATCGCGGGCGGCGCAGAAGTCACGATGTGCGCAAGCAACCCGCTCAGCACGCAGGACGATGTCGCTGCCTACCTCGTGACTCAGGGCGTATCAACCTTCGCCATCAAGGGCGAGGACGCAGCCACGTACAACTCCCACATTACAGCCGGTCTTGACGCCAAGCCTCACATGACGATGGACGATGGCGCCGACCTTGTTGCCGAGCTTCACACAACACGGACCGAACTCCTCGACGGGATTATTGGGGGCATGGAAGAGACGACCACGGGCGTGATTCGCCTGAAGGCGCTCGCCGGTGAGGGCAAACTCCGCTTTCCCGTTATCGCGGTGAACGACTCCGACACGAAGCACATGTTCGACAACCGCTACGGCACCGGTCAGAGCACCCTGGACGGAATCATCCGGGCGACCAACGTCCTGTTGACCGGCAAGACGATCGTGACGATCGGCTACGGCTGGTGTGGTCGCGGCTTCGCAGACCGGGCCAAAGGTATGGGCGCCCATACCGTTGTGTGCGAGGTGAACCCGGTACGTGCGCTTGAGGCCGTTATGGACGGTCACCGGGTCATGCCGATGAACGAAGCCGCCAAAATCGGCGACATATTCCTGACGGTCACGGGCGGCAAGCACGCCATCGCTGCCAACCACTTTGACCTCATGAAGGACGGCGCTATCGTCGCCAACTCCGGCCACTTCAACGTCGAGATCGACGTCGACGGGCTTGAGGAACGCGCCGAGACGAAACGCCGGGTGCGGACCTACGTCGATGAGTACACCCTCGAAGACGGACGCCGGATAAACCTTCTCGCCGAGGGCCGACTGGTCAACCTGAGCGCAGCCGAGGGCCACCCCTCAAGCGTGATGGACATGAGCTTCGCCAACCAGGCGCTGGCCGCTGAGTACATCATCGCCAACCGGGACACGCTCACGCCGGATGTACACAACCTGCCAAAGGACCTTGACGCCGAGATCGCTCGGATCAAGCTGAACTCGATCGGGATGCCGATCGACACGTTGACAGAAGAACAGGCCACGTACCTGACGAGCTGGGAGATGGGTACCGCTTAGGTTCAAGAATGCGTGTATTTTCACGCGATAATCAGAGATCATGTGACGGCTGCGTTCGGGTTGACCGGTACGCAGCCGTCTGTAGTGTCAGGGTGACGGGGCCGGAAACCGGATTGGCGAGTGATTTTGGACGCCAAACAACATTTGGACAACGCTCCAGTCCCCTACCCTCACTGTTTTGGATGTGGATCGGAGAACGCTGTTGGACTCCATCTTGGGTTCGAGTTCGATGGAAACGAATTGCGCGCCGAATTCACGCCGCACGATCATCACCAGGGCTATCCCGGTATAGTTCACGGCGGTGTAATCATGTCCCTGTTGTATGAGGTCATGGCGAACATTCGGCGAAACTCTGGTGACGAGGCCGTGCTACGCCGGTCGACGGTGGAGTTCAAAAGGCCGGTTCCGGTGGGGGAGCCGTTGCTAGTCACGGCCAGGGTGGTCGAAGAGTCGTCAAAAGGCTGGCAGCTGGCTGCGGTGATAACAGATAGATCGGGCGGCAGGCTGGCTTCGGCCACGGCCGAAGCTGTTCGGCCAAAACAAATCAATCAGACTTCCTGAGAAGATTCAAAGCCGTCGGGAACGCCCGAGGCGACCAGAATGCCAGGCACTGGCGAAGGAAATATGAATGGCACCTAGCACGTATCTGGTTACATCTGAGTCCGTGACAGAAGGGCACCCGGATAAGCTTTGCGACCAGGTCTCTGACGGCGTACTGGACGCCATATTTGAGCAAGATCCTCAGGCGCGGGTCGCGTGTGAAACCGCCTGCACAACGGGCGTTATGTTCGTATTTGGTGAGATCACGACCACTGCTTACGTGGACATCGCCGCCGTCGCCCGGGAGGTAATCCGGGACATCGGATACACCTCATCGGAGTTGGGTTTCGATGCCGAGTCCGCCGGTGTGTTGGTCTCGATCAAAGAGCAGTCGCCTGACATCAGAGATGGCGTAGACACCGCGCTTGAAGTGCGGGGTGAAGCAGGCGCTCAAGAAGTCGGCGCAGGCGACCAGGGGATGATGATCGGCTATGCGGTGCGGGAGACGCCCGAACTTATGCCGCTTCCGATCGCGCTCGCACACCGCATTACTCGGCAGATGGCCGCCGACCGAAAGTCTGGCAAATACCCGTATTTACGTCCGGACGGAAAGTCCCAGGTGACGATCGAGTATAACGCGGATAACACCGTGAAACGCGTACACACAATCTTGATGAGCACGCAGCATGATCCTGCCGTATCACAGGAGATGATCGCACGCGATCTGACGCTGCTTGCTAAACACGTCGTCCCGGCAGAATTACTGGATGACGACACCAAGTTCTTCATAAACCCGTCCGGCCGCTTTGTCCTCGGCGGTCCTGCCGCCGACGCCGGACTGACCGGTCGCAAGATCATCGTTGACACGTACGGAGGAAGCGCACGCCACGGGGGAGGCGCTTTCTCCGGCAAGGACCCGACGAAGGTAGACCGGTCCGCCGCATACGCCGCGCGCTGGGTCGCCAAGAATCTTGTCGCCGCCGGCGTTGCGGACCGCCTTGAGGTCCAGGTGTCGTATGCCATCGGCGTCGCACATCCGATCTCGATCTCGGTCGAGGCCTACGGCACCGGCAAGGTGGACAATGCTCGCATCGTTGAACTTATAGAAGAATATTTTGACCTGCGGCCGCAGGCCATCATAGACACGCTTCAACTACGGCGTCCGATCTTCCGGCAGACGGCTGCGTACGGCCACTTTGGCCGTGATGATCTGAACCTTCCCTGGGAACAGCTCAACAAGGTTGACGCCTTAAAGGCGGCGATCGCCTAGCCGGACACGGCGAGGCTTACATGCACTAACGTAATGGGCGTGTCTGATAAGGGCACGCCCCTTTTAAGTTTCTCCTATTTTGGCCCCTGACAGAGGTACAGAAGCCACAATGCCCTCACAGATCAAGTTCGGGACGGACGGCTGGCGGGCGATCATCGCCGACCAGTTCACATTTGAGAACGTCCGGAAAGCGGCGCAGGGCCTGGCCGGAGAGATGCTGGCGGCCGGGACTGCGAAGGCCGGGGCCATGATCGCGTGGGACACCCGGTTTGGATCTGAGCCGTTCGCCATCGCTACGGCGGAGGTCCTGGCGGGCAACGGCATCCGCTGTGTTCTGGCTACGCGCCCGGCGCCAACACCGGCAGCGAGTTTCTCCGTAATCGCCCACAAGGCCGGTGGCGGCGTGATGATCACGGCGAGCCACAACTCGGCCTCTTATAACGGATTCAAGGTCAAATCAGACCAGGGCGGTAGCGCACCGCCGGAGATGGTGGCCCGCATCGAGGAGGAGATCGAGCGTATTGAGTCCGGGGAGATATCGGTCCAGAAAGTCTCGCTGGATGACGCGGAGAAATCCGGGTTGCTTGAACGGTTTGACCCTACTGGTCCTTATCTTGAGCAACTCGGGCGCGTGGTCGATCTGGAGCCCATCAAACAGGCCCGGCTGAAGATAGTCGTTGAATCGATGTACGGCTCGGGCGGCGGACTGTTTCCGCGTCTCCTTTCTGGCGGGAACCTGGAGCTCATAGAGCTCCACGGAGAGCCGAATCCCGCGTTCCCGGGCTTTGCACAGCCGGAGCCAATAGAAGCCAACCTGGGAGCATTACGGGCCGCTGTGAAGGAAAACGGCGCAGATGCGGGGATCGCCTTTGATGGCGACGCCGATCGCGTGGGACTTGTGGATGAAAACGGCCGTTATATTTCTACCCTTGAGGGCTTCTCTTTGTTGGCGCACCACCTCCTGGAGCGCCGCCGGCAACAGGGCGCGGTGGTCTCCACCATCACGATGAGTTCCATGGTCGACCGGCTCGGAGAGGCGTACGGGGTAGATACACCGCGTACGGCGGTCGGCTTCAAGTACGTCGGCCCGAAGATGCTTGAGAGCGATGCCATTATCGGAGGAGAGGAGAGCGGGGGTTACGCGTTCAGGGGCCATGTCCCTGAGCGAGACGGCCTCTTGAGTGGGCTGATATTTCTGGAGGCCTTGGTCAGTTCCGGAAAAAGTCCGTCGGAGCTGCTCAAAGACCTGTTCGCTATCACCGGACCTCACAGCTTCCGCCGGGTCGACGTGCAGTTCCCTGAGGATCAACGTGACGCACTTCAGAATTTGATCGCAACATCTGAACCCTGGACTCTCGGTGGCATGGAAGTTGAACAATCTGACCGGCTGGACGGCGTGAAGTATTTCCTTGAGGGCGGAGGATGGGGCATCGTGCGTATGTCTGGCACGGAGCCTCTTTTGCGGATGTACGCGGAGGCCCAGGATGCCGAGGCCGTTAATCGCGTCCTCGAAGACCTGACCGCTACTCTCGGCCTGTAAGGACCGGGCACCCGTTTCAGGGGCCGATGGGCGCTAAAAGAGGCGGTAACCAAGCCGTCCCTTACGGTGCTCCGCTGTTCTATAAATCAGACGTACAGTTCGGCCTCAGCTCTAGCGTTATCTAAGGCCCATCACGTCCTTGAACGCATCCGGTAACCTACGCTCGATTGCAAGAACGGCGCCGCCCTCGGCGATGATCTCGATTGTAAATTTGTCGCTGATGGTCAGCAGCGTGTCAGAGTTTGTCATGCCTCCTGCGCCACCACTATCGCCAGAGCCGTCCATGTACGCGATCGAGCTGCTGGAACCTATCGCAGTCTGCGTGTTTCGGTCCAGGATCCAGCCGGTGATCTCTGCCTTCTCGTCGTCGTCCAGCAGGTTGTCGGAGTTGCTGGCGCCGATGAATGAGACGGTCCACGGAATGTCGGACAGGAAGTTATTTATGTCCGAGTAGTTAAGCGTGAGCCGATAAACAGCCCCCGAAACGATGTCCGGGTCTGTCCCGGTATCGTCTGCCGTGTACGGCGGCGTTAAATCGATCGGGTCACTGCTACCCACGGCGGAGGAAATCACAAAGCTGAATTTGTATGGAGTCTTGGTGATCAAAACCTTGCCCGCAAACGCTACGAAACTACCGCATGTGGCAAGAGAGCTCCGCGCCTCAGGCAGCCCAGCATACACGGTGTCTTTGCTTCGCTCAGCCGAAAATATCCCCGTAGACAGTACGGTGAACGCGAAGACAGACGCGACAACAACGAACGCTATCAGGATAATGGCCGTTTCCAGCCCGGTTATCCCCCTTTGGTGTGCGGACTCTCGAGTCGTGCCGACTGTCATCTAAGTATGCCGCCCCTGGTCCACAAATTAGTTAGGAGACAACAACCGATACCTGTTCGCATCGCGATACCGTTGCCCGCCGATCTAAATGAGGTTAAACGGTGACGACCACTTCCGAGATCGGGACGCTACCCTGTGCGCACATTGGCTAACCCAAAGATGGGTGCCTAGTGAAAACCCACATGCGCTTTTACTGGGATCGTCGCCGGTGACCGATATACTTTGGGTGTGTGACCTGAATTGGTCTTGCAGTCCGTTCCCGGATCGTTCAGTGGTAGGACAGGGGACTTTGAATCCTCAAACCTAGGTTCGAATCCTAGTCCGGGAACCAGGCACACCTGAATTTGATGTGACCCCCGGCGAGTTCGAGGGTATTTCACGTCCACGGATACGCCCACGAATACGGATTGTCGTTAACGTATCCACGGCTGAACGTCGAATAATCCAGATCGTCACAGGTGGTTTCAACGCGAAAAGGCCACAGCATTGAAGCTGTGGCCTTTTCGTATCCGGTCTTGTTATTCCTGAACTGCTACCCGTCGTCCTCCGCAGCGGCTGTGGGAATCGCTTCGCCAGCGTCGAAACGCTCTTTTGCGTCTCCGTACAAGTGGCAGGCAACCCAGTGACGGTTCTCATCTTCCGTCAGTCCGGGCGCCCACGTCTCACAGATGTCACCAATTTTCACCGGGCACCGTGGATTGAACGTGCAGCCAGAAGGTGGATTTACCGGAGACGGTACTTCACCGGGGAGAATGATCTCTTCACGCTGAATGTCCGGGTGGGACGGAAGCGCGGCGGAGATCAAAGCCTGTGTGTACGGGTGGAGCGGGTTAGAGAAGATCGGTTCTGAATCACCGATCTCTTTAATGGTGCCCAGGTACATTACGGCGGTTGTGTGGCACATGTACCGCACCGTCGCTAGGTTGTGGGCGATCATCAGGTAGGCGAGGTTGTGTTCTTTTTGCAGATCCACAAGCAGATTCAGGATCTGCGCTCGAATGGACACATCCAGTGCGGACACCGGCTCGTCCAGAATCATGACTTCCGGATTCAACGCAAGGGCTCGGGCAACGCCGATACGCTGCCGCTGGCCACCTGAGAATTCGTGAGGATACAGATTAGTCTGGTAGGCATTTAGCCCAACCTCTTCAATAACCTCATTGACCCGTGTGTTGATCTCACCTTTGGTCATTTTGGTGGCGATCTGGAGAGGCTCGGCAACGATGGCGTTCACACGCATGCGCGGGTTCAGCGAGGACCACGGGTCCTGGAAAACCGCCTGCACGTTCTTGCGATAGTCGCGCTTGGCCGCCCGGCTCATCTTGGTGAAATCTTCTCCCTTGAAGAAGATCTGTCCGGAGGTTGGCTGCTCGAGACCGAGCAGCAATTTTGCCGTCGTGCTCTTTCCACACCCGGACTCACCGACAAGGCCAACCGTCTCACCTGCGCGGACGATCATATCAATACCGTCTACCGCTTTAAGGATTGGCTTGTTCCCGAAGCCCAGGAAACCACCGGCAAGCGTAAAGTGCTTGGCCAGACCCCTGGTCTCAAGAATTACTTCAGCATTAACGTCACGAGGCTGAATTCCCTCTTTTTGCTGAATCTGTTCCTGGATTGTCGTCATCGCATCCTGTATCCGTAAAAGGTTTAGTCAAACATCGCTCGTTAGAACTCATCGAGCACTAACGGGTACACCTGTTCTCGCGGTGCGCTAGTCGGCTACCGCTTCAGCTTCTTCAGATTGTGCCTCGGCGGCAGTGTTCACAGTAACGGACTGGGCAGCAGCCAGTTCTTCCGGATCCACTTTGGAGATGTCAAAGTCCAAAAGTTTCCAACAACTCGCCGTGTGCTCTTCACCGATCTCAACACGAACTGGATACGCCTCTCGGCAGACATCCTGTGCGTACTCACATCGTGGGGCGAAGGGGCAACCTGGAGGAAGATCGAATAGGGGTGGCGGCTGGCCTTCAATTGAGTAGAGCCGCTGTGTCCGTTCTTCGAGTTTTGGCACGGATGCCAGCAATGCCTCGGAGTACGGATGGGCAGGATCGTTGAATATCTGCCGCACATCGCCCGTCTCGACGATCCGTCCGGCGTACATGATCGCGACACGGTCGCACATCTTAGCGACGATCCCGAAGTCGTGTGTGATGAAGATAATTCCAACACCGGTCTCTGCCTGAATTTCCTTCAGAAGACGCAGGTAACCGGCCTGAATCGTCACGTCCAGTGCGGTAGTCGGCTCGTCCGCTATAAGAACGATCGGTGCGCAGGAAATGCTGATGGCTCCGACCACCCTCTGGCGCATTCCGCCAGAAAGCTGATGCGGGTAGTCTTTCATTCGGCTCTCGGCCGCCGGAATTCTCACCTGTCGCAGCGAGTGGATGATCTTATCGACCAGGGATTGACCTTTCAGTTTCTGGTGAATCCGAATGGCTTCGCCGACCTGGTTCTCGATGTTGAATACCGGGTTGAGCGCCGTCATTGGGTCCTGAAGGACCATGGCGATCTTCGCCCCGCGTATCTCTTCCATCTGGCTATCCGAAGCCTGGAGGACGTCTTCTCCCTCTAGTAGCACCTGCCCGCCGACGATACGGCCCGGCGGGGAGGGTACGAGGCGCATTATCGACAGCGTGGTGACGGATTTTCCGCTGCCCGACTCTCCCACTATTCCTAGCGTTTCGCCGCGGCGGATGTCGAAGCTTACCCCGTCGACGGCCTTCACGATTCCCCAGCGAGTCACGAAGTAGGTGCGAAGGTCTCGCACTTGCAGTACAACGTCCCCGTCTCCGCTTGGACTGGCCATATGGCTTGCTCTCCCTTGCTGGTGGAGCTTCCGGGCTGCATCCGACCCGTTATTCGGC
>JAYGCG010000070.1:0-3324 GCA_046583455.1 Dehalococcoidia bacterium
AGACGGGTTTTGAGACGGGCGCAAACGGGCTTAAGCAGGGGAGATTCATATGACCGGAATCTGGCCGGGCGATACCCGGTGCGTTGCGATGCTGACGTTCGATATGGACGGTCAGTCCGCAACGCTGAACCGCAACCCGGATCTTGAGGGCCAGCCGAGTATTATGTCGATGGGTGAGTTCGGGCCAAACGTGGCCGTTCCTAGAATCCTGAACCTGCTCGACGATTTGGATATCAAGGCCACATTCTTTATCCCTGGTTGGATAGCGGAGCGACACGAAGACACGGTGCGCGATGTGGCGAATCGCGGCCACGAGATTGCTCACCACGGATACCGGCATGAGCCGCCGGCGACGCTGTCCGGAGACGGCGAAGAGGGCGAAGTTCTCGATCACGGATCGGAGATCTTGGCACGTATCACCGGCCAACATCCGCTCGGCTATCGCTCGCCGTCGTGGGAGCTCAGTGCCAACTCACTGGACTTGTTGAAAGAGCGCGGCTTCGTTTATGACTCAAGCCTTATGGGCAACGACATTCCGTATTTCGTGGACGCCGAGGCCGGGCGGATGGTCGAGCTGCCTGTCCACTGGTCGCTCGACGACGCGCCGTTCTACAACTACTCACCGGTAGCCGGACGGACGGCCCCGATGTCGACCCCTCCTGCCGTGCTGGAGGCCTGGAAGTGGGAGTTCGATGGAGCTCTGCGCCTCAACCGTTCGTTCATGCTGACGATGCACCCGCACATTTCAGGCCGACTGTCCCGACTGGTAGCGCTGGAGAAGCTGGTTGAGCACATACGCTCCCACCCGGGAGTCGAGTTCATGCGCTGCATAGACGTGGCGCAACGCTGGACGGATGAAGGGGTGCAGTAGCCGAGCGTTTCGAAAGGGATTCCGATTACATCGAAATCCTATTAAATCGGGAGTTGGAATTCTGGAAAAATGTCCAACTCACCGCTCATTGATACCGGCCTTCGATCGCCACCGGTTCGATTTCGTCTGCTGGCTCAAAACCCAGGATTCGGCCGTAGAAGTAAAGTTCTGCCTCAAGGCTCCTTATGGCATTTTCTGCCTTTCGGAAGCCGTGTTGCTCTCCCTCGAACTCCAGTAGTGCAAATGGGACGCCGTTCTGACGCAGCGCGTCTGCCATCATTCGCGCTTGTTCCGGTGGAACAACCTTGTCTTCGAGTCCCTGCAACAGGATCAAGGGTGCCGAAAGTCCATCGACGTGCTTGATAGCTGACCGTTCGTCGTAAACGGCCTTGCCCTCCGGGTATGGAGCGATCAAACCATCCAGGTATCGAGACTCAAACTTATGCGTTTCCTCGGCCAGCGCCGTGAGATCGGCAACACCGTAGTAACTGGCACCCGCTGCGAACACGTCGTGGAACGCCAGCGCTACGAGCGTCGTGTACCCGCCCGCGCTGCCGCCGCGGATCACCATACGGTCTGAATCGACCAGACCCCGGTCCGCTAGGTGGCGGGCCGCCGCTATGCAGTCCTCGGCATCGTAAAGACCCCATGTTCCCTGTAGAGCGTCGCGGTAGGCGCGCCCGTAGCCGGAACTGCCCCGGTAGTTCACATCGACCACGCTGACGCCCCGGCTCGTCCAGAACTGGACGCCCATGCTCAGCGACCCATCGGTTTGCGAGGTAGGCCCGCCGTGGCTCATCACGATAAGCGGCGGCTTCTCTTCCGGCGACCCGGCAAAATCGCGGTTTTTAGGTGGATACCAGATGGCATGCGATGTCTGGCCATCGCTTACGGAAAACGAGATAGGTTCTGCATTCGACAGGTAGCCCGGGTCAACCGACGCCGTGCTCCCGCGCTTCAAAATCTTAGATGTGCCGTTCGAGATGTTTATGGAGACTACAGCTGCGCCGGCACGAGAAGACGCGCCCAACCCCACGACATGCGGCCCATCGGCCGTATCGTGAATTGCCACGTTCCCGTATGAGGCGCCGAGGGATGTAAATGGAATGTCTATCGGCGTCACCCCTCGACCATCCGGATAAACAACGCCCATCCCTGCAATAGCGTCCTTACTCCATGTCGCAAGCATTCGACCGTCACGCAGGAAGCCATACGTCGATGCACCGAGCCCCCACATGGGATGGCCGAACTCGGCCTCCACGGGTGCAAGTGGTAACGCTCCACCATCACTGCCGAGCACGTAGAGGTTCCACCAGCCTGATTCGTCCGAAACGAAGTACAACCGACTATCTGGCCCCCACTCAGGCTGATAGATGGATACACCGTCACACCCCGCCATCACACGAACGTTTGAAACCTCGCCCAGGTCATCAAGATCGGCGACCTCCAGAAACGATGTGTCCCAGGGCATATTCGGGTGATCCCAGGCCAACCAACAGATCGACCGGTCATCCGTGCTGAGCCTCGGTGCCGCATAAAAGTCGCGTCCGGTCGCAACAACGGCCTGTTCGCCTGTTCCATCCAGTAATAGACGAACGATCTCATTAACCGCCTCACCGCCGTCTTTCGGATGACTCTCCCGCACGCAGTACATTGCGGTGCCATCCACAGTGACGCGCCCATCGGAGAAGCGCACCCGTGAAGCGGTCTCAGGGGTAAGTGGCTCGGGAGCCTCGGCTGCGACCTGGCCATATATCCGCTGATCCTGAAAGTTGGAGAAGTAGACGATGCCATCATTCACGAGATAGGCGCCGCCGCCGTATTCGTGCACCGTGGTCCGGACGTTGAAGCCGTCGGGCGTGATGTCTTCGATCGTTCCATCTGGCCGTCTTACCACCAGCACACTGCGACCGCCCTCAAGCGGCCGTCCTTCCAGCCAGTACACATCGTCGCCATCGACAGAGACGGAGCTGAGTCGTACCCCGGCCGCCGACACGTTTTCGGCGGTGATGGGCGATTCCCAGGATCCGTAAGGAGATCTGATCTTTTCTGGGGTTTCTGGCATCCGGGTCGATTCCTTCATGAGGGCTACTGTTCATTTCGTCCCGATTCCACTCAGGTCGCGGCGCTGAAGTATATTTGCCGTTCCATGCCGCATACAGGAGTCGAAGAAAAAACGCCGTGGCGTAACGTACCCGCCGCGGTCAAAGTGGAAACGGCGCGCCTTTCAGCGCGCGCAATTCAAAGTGACGCTCATGTAGGTGGCCGACCGGTTTAGACTGCCGGAACTGACGTGGGGTAACGAAATCGAGACGTAACAGGGGAGTGCTGAATGCGAACCAATCCGATGAAAGAGGGCCTGGCTAAAGGCGAGGCGCAGATCGGCTCGTGGGTCAACATGGTCCGCAACCCGGCCATCCTTCAGCTAATGAAATCTGCTGGCATGGATTTTG
>JAYGCG010000029.1:0-2660 GCA_046583455.1 Dehalococcoidia bacterium
TGAATCCCGATCAACCGGCCACGCACCTCGGTCGGGGTCGATAGAAGGATCACGTTTGACTGCATCACGACGTACATCGAAGCCGAAACACCCAGCGAAAACAGCAGGAATATTGTGACCGGTAGCGTCGACGATAGCCCCAGGGGGATGCCGATCAGCATCGAGATAGACACCGCGATGAGGAGGGCTTTGCCCCGGGACGAGATGCGCTTGCCGAGCCACCCCACAATCAGCATGGATCCTGCAAGTTCTCCCGCTCCCTCTAACGACCAGAGTGCGCCCAGAGTCCCGGCTCCGCCACCCAGGATGTCCGTCGCAAAGATGGGGATCAGATGGAGAAAGGTGAAAGCGAAGCCATCGGCCGTCACGATCACTGCGAACACGGCGATGATCATCGGCCTTGAACGCGCCACTTGGAACCCTTCAGCGATCGACTTGAAGAGGCCGGGACGCGACTCCTTGTCGCCTACTTTGTTCTTGGAGTTTCTGCTGGCTTCGGCCACCGAGGACGACACGAAGAACATCGCCACAACGGCGAGAGAGTAGGCGATCGTCGTGCCTACGAACATCAATGGCGCATCTACGAAAGGCAGCAGCGCCCCGGCGATTATCGGACCAGCTATGAGAGAGATGGTGAACGCGACGTGCTCAAACCCCAGCGCACTCGTAAGTTCTCGTTCCGGAACCAGGTCTGCGTAAAGGGCGCGGAGGGCCGGAATTACGGCGCTCGCGAACAGGCCGCCGATCGCCGTGAGCGAGTAGATGATCCACAGGTTGGAGCCGATCGTGAATAGCGAGAACGCGAGCACTACGGCAACCAGCACGCGGCCGATGGTTGTGATTCTTATGAACCAAACCTGGTTTACGCGGTCAGCCATAGCGCCGCCTATCGGGCCGGCGACGACGAATGGCGCGAGGCGTGCGAACACGCCAAGGGATACGAGAAAGGGAGAACCGGTGGCTTCTACGATCACCCAACCCACGACGGTGATCTCGACCCAGCGGGAGAGATGAATCAGGAGCAGTGCGCCCCAGATGTGTCGGTAGGGGGCGATCTGGAGCGCTCCGGGCATGGCAAACTTGCCAAAAAGACGGGTCGGGTCAATCAGCTGTGCGACGACCAGTGCGGTCGCTGCGATCTGAGTCATCTCTATTCAGTTCTCCGGAAAGGCGCCTGTTTTCACAAGCGAAAACCAGTCATCCGCTTACCTCCATGGTCGAGGTGAGCAAATGTTGGGCGTTTATCGATATCGCGACGTTACGACCACGGCGGCTCCGAAGACAATGTGTATATCGCTTGGAATGATTAAAAAATTGTTAAGTTTTGAGCCCGTCTCGGTTATCGGAAATCCTGTCATATGCTTGGCCGCATGATTCAGCGTCTGCGGCGACTATTTCAACGGTCCTCAGCACAGCATGGTCTTGACCCTACCCGGGCCATGGAACGTTACGAGCGAGGGATGGCGTTATTCGATGACGGCAAGTGGTCCGCCGCCGAACGCGAGTTCACGGCGGCGATCCAGACTTCCATTCCTATCGCCGGGATGTACCACCATCGCGGATCGGCTTTCGCCGAGCAGGGCAAACATCTGGAGGCGGTAGCGGATTACGACGCCGCGATTCGACTTCGTCCGGACTACCCGGACATGTATGTAGATAGAGGCAACTCTTACCACGCTCTTGAGCGCGATGAAGTCGCCCTGAAGGACTATTCAGAGGCGATACGGCTGCGTCCCGACTACCCGGAAGGGTACGCGAACCGTGCTGCCGTGTACGCAGCGCTGGGCGACGATGAAGCGTCTCGCAAGGACGCCGAAGAGGCGATGGCGCGCGGGATCGACCGGGCCGCGCTTGAGTCGTTGTTGGAAGAAACCGTAAAGGCGCGCCGCAAGTAGGGGAACGCCATGACGGCCCGGCCGCTACACGTTATGCCCCGTGGATTGCCTCGCCCTCTACGGACAGTGCTGCTTCCATTAGCGCTTCTGACAGCGTCGGGTGGGCGTGTGTGGTCCAGGCGATCTCGTCCGGCGTGCCTTCCAGCGTCTTGACGACGCCGATCTCCGCCAGCAGTTCGGTCACGTCCGGGCCGATCATGTGTGCGCCGATGATCTCGCCGGATTCCGCATCCGACACGATCTTGATGAAGCCGTCGTACTCGTTCAGTGCGATCGCCTTCCCGTTTCCGCGGAAGATGAACTTGCCGGATTTGACATTCAGGCCCTGTTCCTTTGCCTGTGCCTCGGTCAGCCCGATGCTCGCCACCTGGGGCTGACAATAGGTGGCCCGTGGCATGTCTGAATAGATGATGTCAGGCGTTTCCATGCCGTTGATCGTCTCGGCTGCAATCACACCCTGCTTGAATGCCACATGCGCGAGGAGAAGTTTTCCGGTCGCGTCACCGACGCAGTAGATGTTGGGCACGTTTGTGCGCATCTTGCCGTCGATCGGGATGAAGCCGCGCTCATCCAGGGCTACTCCAGCGGCCTCCAGGCCGATGTCGTCCGTGTTCGGTGCGACGCCGATGCCGAGCAGCACCATGTCGCACTCGTACTCGGCCTGTTCCCCGGCCGCTTCGTAGTTGACGACGGTCTTGCCGTCACGACGCTCGGTGCCGGCGACACGCGCTCCGGTGACGTACTTGATGCCAAGCTTTCTGTAGG
>JAYGCG010000025.1:0-8839 GCA_046583455.1 Dehalococcoidia bacterium
TCTTTGGCACCGGCGCAGGCGAGCAACTGGCTGAAGAGATGGAACTGCCGTTCCTGGGTCGAGTCGCAATGCGGGCCGATTACCAGCACTCGGAGACGAAGCCGACGGTGTTCACATCCGACGCCGTGGCGGACGAGTTCCACGTAATCGCCGATGCCGTACGAAAGCGTCTTGTGGAGCTGGAGCCGGGTAGCTAGGTTCCGGGGGCTGGTTGACCGGTCAACGGCACTCCGTTTAACTCGCACCATGCCACCTACCGACGCGCCCACCGGACACGGCGGCGGTCGTTTGTTCAGATCAAATTCGCGCCCTGGCTGGCGAGTTACCCTGGCCGGCGTCGCAGCGATTATTGCTATCGCCACTATTGCGTGCGGCAGCAACCAGACTGTCCCCACTCCCCCGCCGGACACACCCATTCCGGCCACCGCAACGCCTCCAGCCCCCACGCCACGCCCGACGCGCGTGCCGCGCCCGACCCCAACCCCTGTTCCGCTCCCTCCGCCGATCACAATCGATGGCTATTTGATCGAGACCTTTGGCGGCATCAAGACGCCCGGAGACCTGGCATTTGACGGCGAGAACGTATGGGTCGCCATCGTCGGCGACAACACCGTTTCAAAGCTGGACAGCGACGGCCAGATCATCGCCACCTATCCGGTCGGGATAACCCCGCGGCCGATAGCGTTTGATGGCGAGTTCATGTGGGTCGGCAATAACTCTGTCAGCTCCGTCACAAAATTGACGCTCGACGGGCGTGAGATCGGCGAGTTCCCTGTTGGCGGTGGCTACACCTCCCCCGCCGCGATGGTCAGCGACGGGACGAACATGTGGGTCGTCGCGTCCTGGGGCAACTCCCTGCACAAACTTGCCCCCGATGGCGAAGACCTGCTGTCCGTCGCCGTGCCAGGCAACCACCCCTCGCCGTGGGCCATTACCTTCGATGGCGATGCCATCTGGTTGGCCAGTTTGAACCTCCACACGGTCGACAAGATATCGCTGGATGGGGAAGTTCTGGGATCGTTCCCGGTCGGAAAACGCAACGTGGATTACGAAGGCATCGGCACAGACACCGGCGGGCAGGGACCGACCGCGCTAGCTTTCGATGGCACATCGGTATGGGTTGCTTCTAACTGGCTCGATCTTGTGACAATTCTGAGCACGAGCGGAGAGATCCTGAAGGAGATCACGGTGGGAGCGTGGCCGTCCGGGCTGGCGTTTGATGGCGAGTCGATCTGGGTCAGCAATTTCGTAGACGACACCGTCACCCGGCTGGGGCTGAACGGCGAAGAGATCGTCACGCTCCCGGTGGGCAAGGGGCCGGTAAGCATGGTGGCCGTTCCGGCGAGCCCGGGCATGGGCGCTTCGCTCTGGGTCGTGAACACTTCCGAGACGACTGTGTCTAAGATCACTCTGCCGTAGTATTCCGGAAACCAGATTAGGAAGGCCTCGTAAATGATCCCCGACAAGTTCCTGTACTTCTTTGACAAGAATGTCATCGGCCACCTGGCGACGACGCGGCCAGACGGCGCGCTCCAGAACAATCCGGTGATCGTAATGTTGGTCGATGGCGATCTCAAGATCAGCCTCACGAAGTCCCGTAAGAAGTACCGAAACTTGATCGCCGATCCCCGCTGCGCTGTGTCGATCACAGACCCGGATGACACGTCGCACTACATGGAAGTACGTGGCACTATTTCATTTGAGGACGATATCGACAACGCGTTCGTCAACGCCATAGCCCGGAAGTCGGTTGTCCTAGCCCCGAACTAAGCCGTCGGCACCAGCTTGAGACAGACCGGCATCGACACCGAAACTTCTGTACCGGTGGCCGTCAATTTACCGGAGTCGCTGTCGATCTCGAACACGACTATGTTGTCGGTGTCCTGGTTTGCCGCCAGCAGGTATCGGCCTGATGGATCGATGGCGAAGTTTCGAGGGCTTTTGCCGCGGGTGGATTCGTGGCCGACGTACTCCAACTGGCCTGTCGTGGAATCTATCGCGTAGATCACGATGCTGTCATGGCCGCGGTTTGAGCCGTAGATGAAATGACCGTTTGGTGAGAT
Source organism: Dehalococcoidia bacterium (assembly GCA_046583455.1). Lineage (GTDB taxonomy): Bacteria > Chloroflexota > Dehalococcoidia > Lucifugimonadales > Lucifugimonadaceae. The sequence goes on from JAYGCG010000025.1 coordinate 2,064, forward strand.
GTGGAGATCGGCGCAACTAGACCACTCGTCCCAGCCCTCTGGCAGCGCAGAAACGGTCTGCACCGGCGTGAGTCGTCCGGCGGCACGATCGTAATCCATCGCCGTGATCGTGTTGTCCAACTCGTTGATGGCGTACGCGTGCTTGCCGTCCGGGTGGAAATCAAAATGGCGTGGCCCTGCCCCCGGGTGAAGCTCCACGTCCAGACCCGCCGGGGTCAGCTTGCCCGTAGACGAATTCAGCTCGTACGACTTGATACGGTCCAGACCGAGATCGTTGATGTAGACACGACCGGTCTCCAGATCAAGGTTTGCGGAGTGCGCATGCGGACCTTCCTGCCGATCCGTAACCACACCGGCTCCACCCTTATGCTGAACGAAATCGGACGGCGGGTTGAGGCTGCCGTCGGCGTTGATCGGCAATACGGCGACGCTGCCACCGTTGTAGTTGGCGACCACCGCGTTCCGGCCTTCTGCGTCAACGTTGACGAAGCACGGGCCCGGGCCGTTTGTCGGCTGCCGATTGAGAAAGGTCAGCTCGCCGGTGGATCGGTCCAAAGCAAACGAGCTGAGCGCTCCGCTAACGTTTCCCTCATAGTCATCAATCTCGGTGACGGCGTAGAGATGGGATAGCGATGGATCGAGCGCAACAAAGGACGGGTTTGCCAGTTCCGCGGCCAGTTCCGGCGTGGTCAGCGTCCCCGTATCAGCGTTGAACCGGGCGACCCCGATGCCGAGGCCGTCACGTCGTGTGTAAGCACCGATGAATACCAGGAATTCGTTACCAGCCATGAACATCTCCGTCGAATGCCGGCGCTGTTAATCTGCGCCATTACCTGAGCGATCTTTTCACGACGCTCGTCCGGCGTCATTACCCTCCCCGTTTCACACCCCATTCCCACGCCACTGTCCGTATCAATCTGCGGCGGCGGGTCCCCGGCCGAGGTGGTCGACGTACACCTTCACGGAGTCTTCAAGCGTCCGATTGGTGTCAAAGGTCTGTCTGGTCTCGCTGGCGAACGGCGTGCTGTCCAGCAGCAAGAATATGTCACGAGCGGCCTGATGGAATTTGTCGGTCACGCCTGCCGAGGCGAACGTGGCAGCGATCTCCTCCATCTCGCCGATCCAGCGGCCTGAGTCGAGCGGAAGTCGTGGCACGGCGCGCTTCATGCCGTCGTACGCAGCCGCCTGGCTTGATGCGAGTTCGGCGCCGAGTTCTTTGGTGATCCCGAGCGACTCCGCTGCGATGGCGACCGCGGTCAGGAGGGTGGTCATGCCTTTTGTCATTCCGGCGTAGCACATCTTGACGGAGGTAGCCCGCCCAATCTCATCGCCAACGGGCATTACCTTGATACCTTTGCCGTCCAGTTCCGTTATCGGACCAAGGTCAGGACCGCTGGCATAGAAGCGTGGCGGGGATCCGGGTCGGCCGGGTGCGCTGCCGATGATCCCGGCGTCTGTGTAGGGCGCGCCTGCGGCGGTGATGGATGCGCCGATACGTCGGGTGGTGTCCGGCGCAATAGCGTTGCACTCCACGAACATGGGGGAGGAGCCGCCAGATGATTTCAAGGAGTTGATGGCGGCGGCGATGTCGTTGCCGAAGCCCTCGGCCGCAGACGGCGGCATGATGGAGAGGATGATGTCCGACTCCGAGACCATCAACTCAAGATTGCCGACGTCCCGAATTCCGGCGACTTTGGCCAGGTTACGGGAGTGCTCGCTCCGCCCGTTGAGGCAGCTGATGACGTCGAACCCGCTCTCACGTAGCGCCTGTCCAACGGCATGCCCCATGTCCCCAACGCCCATGATCGCGACGGTCTTTATCGGCAAGTCTGATTCTCCCGGTGATGTATTGATATCCGGAAGAAGGGTATATGACAGCGCTGTCTGTTGGGGGATGGGGCGAGTGTTGGTTGTGGAGCGTCCTCAGAACGGGCGAGTCACTTGTGCCGTTCTCCCTTCTCCCGGTCGGGAGAGGGCGCAGGGTGAGGGGTGTTGTCGCTTGAAAAGCGGCAATGGCCGAGCGCGTTCTTGCAGCAATCCGGTCCTTCGAGAGCCTCAGGACACTGACGTGGGGGCGGGCGTATTGCCATACGCCCCTACGATGTTCTTGCAGCATCGGGCGGGGCAAGCGCCGCCCCTACGGGGTGCGTACAAGCGTGTTAGCGTTCGTGCTCTCTCGGACACTGATCTGCACCTCAATAGGAGACCACTAATGCAACTCGGCATGATCGGATTGGGCCGCATGGGCGGGAACATGGCCCAACGTCTCCTGCAGTCCGGCCATCAGATCGTCGCCTACGACCGCGACGATGGCACAGTTCAGGCGACAGTTGGGCACGGAGCGACACCGGCAAAAAGTCCGGCCGACCTGGTGTCGCAGCTGAACGCGCCGCGCGCCGTGTGGATCATGCTGCCGTCCGGCGATGTCACCGAGGCCGGGGTCGACGAGTTGCTGGGTCTGTTGTCGCCGGGCGACACAATAATCGACGGCGGCAACTCCAACTACAAAGACTCGATCCGACGCTCTGAGAAAGCAGCGTTGAGCGGGGTCGACTTCCTGGATGCGGGGACAAGTGGCGGCATCTGGGGTCTGCAGGAGGGTTACGCCCTCATGGTGGGCGGCGACAAAGCTGCCTACGAGCGGCTCGAATCGATCTTCCAGTCACTCGCACCGGCGGCGGATCGTGGCGTCGGGCGGGTCGGGCCGAGCGGGGCCGGTCATTTCACGAAAATGATCCACAACGGCATCGAGTACGGAATGATGCAGGCCTACGCAGAGGGATTCGAGATCCTGGCTGCGAAGTCCGAGCTCGCAGAAGACCTGGAGCAGATCTCAAAGATATGGCAGCACGGCTCGGTCGTTCGCTCATGGTTGCTCGATCTGGCAGTTGCCGCGCTTGAGGAAGACGGCGACCTGTCTGAGCTGACCTCATACGTGGACGACTCAGGCGAGGGCCGCTGGACCGTCCAGGAGTCGATCGATCTCGGTGTGCCGGCTCCCGTGATCACGGCGTCTTTACAAGCGCGCTTCCGCTCCCGACAGGCGAACCCGTTTGGCGGTCGAATGCTGGCGGCGTTGCGAAACCAGTTCGGCGGACACGCCGTCCATAAAGCCGAATGACAGAAACACAGAGCACCGACTCCACAACGGTCGTCATTTTTGGAATCACGGGCGATCTTGCGGCGCGCAAGTTGCTGCCTGCGCTGTTCAACCTGGCCTGTCTGGGACGACTCCCAAAGTCCACGCGCATCGTCGGTTTCGCGCGCCGGGAGCGAGAAGTCGAAGAGGTGCGGGAGCTGCTTCGCGTGGGCGTTGAGGCCGAAGGGGGCATGGACGGCAATCTTGTGCAGTGGGACGATTTCTCCCGGAACATCTCCTACATCTCAGGCGATCTCACGAACACCGACGACTACCGAAAGCTGGACGCTCACTTGAAGGTGCTTGAGGGATCGGGATCTTCCGGACGGGTCTACTACCTGTCGGTCGCTCCAAGCCTCTACGACCGCTGCGTGACGGAGCTCGGCGCTGCCGGCATGTCGCAGGAGAGCGGCGACGACTGGCGACGTGTCGTGATCGAGAAGCCGTTCGGCCACGATGCCGCATCGGCCGCAGCGCTGGACCGGGACGTGCAGGCCGTTTTCGACGAGAGCCAGGTGTACCGGATCGATCATTACGTTGGCAAAGAGACGGTCCAGAACCTGCTCTATTTCCGGTTCCTGAACTCCATCTTTGAGCCGATCTGGAACCGGAACTACATCGAATCCGTGCAGATATCGGCTCTGGAAGTGGTTGGTGTAGAAGGCCGGGTCGATTTCTACGACGAGACCGGCGTCGTGAGGGACATGTTCCAGAACCACCTGTTGCAGGTGCTAGCGATGGTGGCGATGGAGCCGCCAAACTCCATCGATGCGGACGCGCTGCGCAACGAGAAGACGAAGGTGTTGCAGGCGATCGCCACACCTGAACCGAAGCACGCCGTCCGCGCCCAGTACGAGGGCTACACGTCGCTTCCGGGAGTGGCGCCGGGATCGACGACGGCGACGTATGCGGCGATGATGCTGCACATCGACAACTGGCGCTGGCAGGGCGTCCCGTTCTTCCTGCGAAGCGGCAAGGCGCTGTCCACCAAATCAACCGTTGTCGTGATCCAGTTCCGGGAGCCGCCGCACCTGCTTATGGGTGCGAACGGAGACGCCGGCGCGGCAAGCATCGAGCCGAATATTCTCGCTCTTCGACTCCAGCCGGACGAGGGGATCCATCTGCGATTCATGTCGAAGGTACCGGGCGGCGGAACGGCGACGCGGCCGGTCGACATGCATTTCAACTACGACGACTCTTTCGAAGGCCAGACGATCCCAGACGCGTACGTACAGCTACTGGACGACGTGCTGCGTGGCGATCCGTCGCTCTTCACCCGCTCGGACAACATCCACGCCGCATGGGCCGTGGTGGACCCGCTGCTTGAGGCGTGGTCCAAAGAGGATGCGCCGCCGCCTGCTTTGTACAGGGTTGGTTCAGACGGGCCTACACAGTCGGACGCAATGCTGGCAAACGAGGGCCAGAGCTGGCGGGCCGGTTAGGCGACAACCCGTAGGAGCGGCACTTGCTCCGGCCGTTCCGCGTCCTGAGGCTCTCGAAGGACCGGATTTAAAAGGGCGCGCGCACTCATCATGTAGCTCTCCGAGCGGTGCACTGCGGCGTGATAAACGATTATGACGGATATCGTCTAGGATGCCGGCACGGGAGACGATTTCTCACGTATAAGACCGGAGGATAGAGATGGCACGGTATTTAATTCAGGTTTCTTACACAGGGGAGTCTTGGGCGGCACAGATCGAGAATCCAACGAATCGTTTGGAAGCAGTGGGAGAGATGTTGGCTCCGGCGGGGATCACGTTTGTGGACGCGTACTACGCATTTGGCGAGTTCGACATCGTCGCTATCATCGAAGGGCCGGACAACGTGAGCACAGCAGCGGCGCTTATCAAAGTCGCAGCAGGGGGGGCCACCTCCAAGATCCAGACGACGGTTCTGATGAGTGCGGAGGAAGGCCTCGAGGCTGTGACCCGGGCCGGGTCTATTGGCTATCGCCCCGCCGGTTCCTGAGCGAAATCTCATAGGACAGACCCGAGTGAACAGCGGCGAACGGAGCACATCGGCATCTGTCGATGCGCTCTTTTCTTTTTGGTCATCCCGGTAATATGACGGATCGGATCAAGCGTATGGATTGGGAGGCATCAACATGGCTGGAATCGTCGAAGGCAAAGTCGCCCTGGTAACTGGCGCTGGGTCGGGCATCGGCCGCGCAACCGCGCTCGAGTTCGCGCGGCAGGGCGCACGCGTTGTGGCAGCGGATATCGTCACGGAGTCTGCGGTCGAGACGGCACGGCTCATTCAGGCTGAAGGCGGCGAGGCGGCTTCCGTACACGTGGACGTGACGGATGAAGCAGCGGTGGCTGCGATGGTTGAGTTCACGGTTTCGGAGTACGGCCGGCTTGACTGTGCCCACAACAACGCCGGCATTCTTGGCCCGCTTTCGGACATCGCCAACTACCCGCGTGAGGAGTACGACCGCGTTATGGCGGTGAACGTGACCGGAACCTGGCTATGCCTGCAAGCTGAGGTACGACAGATGCTGACGCAGGAACCACCTGTGGGCGGCCACACCATCGTCAACACAGCGTCTGTCGCGGGGTTGGTGACCAACCACACCATCCCGGCGTACACGGTAAGCAAGCACGCCGTGGTCGGGCTTACGTCATCGGCCGCGCAATCCTACGGAAACCAGGGAATCAGGGTGAACGCAGTCTGCCCCGGGACAATAGAAACGGCGATGTCACTGCCATTCCGCTCTGAATCGGCCGCCCCCAGTCCAACCCGGATCCGACAGGCGATAGATCGCAACGGCCTGCCGGAGGACGTAGCCACGCTCGTCGTGTGGCTGTCCTCCTCCGCGTCGTCATTCATCACCGGCACGCCGGTGCGAGTTGATGGAGGCGCGCTGTCGTAAGGGCGGGGCTTGCTTCGCCCGATGAGATCTGATCGATCTAAATCACGTTGGCGTCTTGGCGACGTCGGGTCGACACCCCCTCACCCTTGCCCTCTCCCGCGGAGGGGAGAGGGGGGTTCCGTTGGAACCGGTCACAGACCCGCCCTAGCCCGTCACCTCAAACACCCAGATCTGCATGAGGGCGTCCGGTATCCCTTTGGGCATGGTCTGGACTGGCTCGGTGGCTTCGGTCAGCTTCCACAGGCCGGCGCTTTCGAGTTCGGCTTCCTTCGCTACGAACCCAGCCGGCTCTCGATAGTCAGGCCGCATCGAGTAGATAACGTGGCCTCCGGGTTTCGTTATCCGGACCATCTCGTCGAGTGAAGATGCCGGGGCATGCCCGAGGGTCAGGACGCCGACGCATGTCACGGCGTCGAACGAGTCCGATTCATAGTCCAGCTTCTTGCCAAGCTCCATCTGCCGGAGATCGTGGTAGACGTTTTTAAGCCGCGCCTGTGCCAGCATCTCTGGCGAGAAATCGAACCCGGTCAGATCGGTGTAGCCGACCTCTGACAACAACTGGCCTACGAGTCCGGTGCCGACTCCCGCATCCAGGATTCGGCCGGTCGTTGGCACATGTTTCTGCACCACCTCAGCCGTCCTTCGGGGAGCGGACCAGCCGTAGTTGTCTTCCATTTCGGCTTCGTATGAGGCTGACCAGGTGTCGTAACGCTTAATCAGCTGTTCGGAGCTGGTAGAAGAGTACACCCACTCCACGCCGCCCTG
>JAYGCG010000041.1:0-40677 GCA_046583455.1 Dehalococcoidia bacterium
CTCCGAGATCGCTTCCGCTATCACCTCGTCAAAGCCACGCGCCTCAATCTCCGACATCAGGTGCCAGCGCATGCCCTGTTCTTGCATCCAGTCGAAGGTATCTTTAGGCGGCCAGTAGCCACGAAGCCCAACCTGGACGAAGTTCTTTCCGGGCACCGCGCCCGACTCGATCAAGCGTCGCATGGGGTTGCCGTGGGCGATCAAGACGCCGCCGTAGCCGGACTCGCCGGTGTCTGCGTGGGCGTCAAAGTGCAAGATGCCGACGTTGCCGTGGCCGTACTTGTCTGCAACGGCCGTAGCCGAGGGCAGGGTGATCGAGTGGTCGCCCCCAAGCACGATCGGCAGGGTGTCGGCGTCGAGGGCTTCAGCGACCTTTGCTTTGACCGCGTCGTGACTCATCTGGAGATCGGACGGAGGGCAGTTAGCGTCTCCGAAATCGACCACCTTCATGAATTCGAGCGGGTCGATATCCAGCCCGAGGTGATATAGCGTCCGTGAGGCCGTGAAGTAGGAAGCGTCGCGGATGGCACGTGGGCCGAAGCGCGTGCCGGGTCGATACACGACGCCCATATCGACGGGCGCGCCGAGGATGGCTATGTCAGCGTCAGACGATTTCAACTCGGCGGCGTCCCGGGCAAACGGGAGGTGCAGATATGTCGGTAACCCGACGAATGCGGGATGGGGATCGTCGCCGTGGAGGTTTGTCATGAATTGTCCATTCAACTCGAAGCATCGCGGTTCGTCCGCGTCACGTGATGGTAATGCCGCCATCCACCACGTATGTGCCGCCTGTTGCGAATCCGGCGTCGTTTGATGCCAGGAATGCAACCCACGGGGCTATGTCTTCCGGTGTGCCGAGCCGGCGTAGCGGGGTTGCCGATAGCATCATCTCGCGTCGTCCATCCGGATCAGGAAAATCGTCCCAGTCCGGCGTTCGCTCCAGTGCGCCCGGGCAGATCGCATTCGAACGTATGCCTTTATCACCGTAGTGAACTGCGATGTGACGATTCAGGCCTAGCAGCGCGGTTTTCGCCGTCATGTAAGAGACGTTTGGCGTCCGGCCGATTATCGCCGTGATCGAACTGACAATAACGATCGATCCTCCATCGCCCTGTTTGATCATTTGCGCCAATCCGTGCTTGCAGGTCCGGAAAACGCCACGCAGATTCACGTCCTGGGTACGCTCCCACTCCTCTTCTTCCATCTCAAAGAGGTTGACGTCCGTGTTGTGACGCTGGATTCCGGCGTTTGCGACGACGACATCAAGCCTGCCGAAAACCTCGATCGTGCGCTCAACGGCCGCCTTCACCTGGCTATCGACAGTCACATCAACCGTCAACGCCAGCGCCTTGCCGCCGTCCGAGATGATCTCCGCAGCAACATCCTCGACGCCCTGTGCAGGGATCCCCGCCAGCGTTACGGACGCGCCTAGATCCGCCATGTAGCGGGCGCTCGCTGCGCCGATTCCGCTGCCAGCGCCGGTGATCAGCGCCACCTTGCCATCGAGTCGCATATGTCCTCCAGATACGTGGGTCGCGTGGCTTCGTAATTGAGTCTGGATGCTAGTCGATGGGTGGTTGGAATGGTGGCGAGACGGGAATCTGGACGTGTTGATTTACCTCCCGATTGCCGTCACGTACCGGTCGCCCACCTGTCATCCCGAACTTGATTCAGGATTGGCCTCAACTACAATGACATCCTCATCACCCGCCAACGCCCGAAACCTTGACTCCAGAACATCGCTTAGAGGCAAAACGAACGGATCCTGAATCGAATTCAGGATGTCAGAACGCGAGTAGACGGCGACCCGGTTGATAAAGGGTCGCCGTCCGTAATCTCGCTGTGGCTCGCCGCGACTTCACCTTCAGACATTGGTCACCAGCACGCGCCCGATAGTTACTGGACCGGGATCGGGATCAGCTCTATTTCCGGAGCTGGAGATTCGGTACCTCTGGAGGGGCTCACAGGAATATTCGACGGGGCGCTTCGGTCACGGGTATCTGGCGTGGCAGACACTTCCTCTAACGGGAAGCCGCAATCTGACGCCACCTGCAGGTACTCCGCCGGTGGCTCGAAACCGGTCGGGGCGATTCGGAATACGGAACTGAAGTCCAGACCCAACGACGTTGCACCGTCATACAGGCATTCCAGGGTTGATATTGACGCACCGAACTGACTTTGCGCGTCCATCACGGCCCGCTCGTCCTCGTTCAGGCAAAACGAGACCGGGATGATTTCGGAGATCATGTCGATCGAGATCGACGCAAAATCTTCGAGCGTCGGCTCACCCTCCAGATCACCGATTCTGTTGGCGATGGCGGCAACGTTGCCGTCGGCGAGTTTGTCGGCGACACACGCCAGTGTGGCTGCGGTCATTTCGCCGACCTCATTAAGCAACCCGCCCGTCATGATGCGCGACCACGTCTCTCCGGACATGCACTTGAAAATATCGAGGCTCTCGTCGTTGAGTCGCTCCTCGCCTGAACGGATAGCCGTGATCGATCCACACCCCAAATTTCTTCCAGGCAGCTGCGATCTGTCTCGGGAATGGCGTCGAGAAATTCCGCAGGTTCGTTGTCCATATCCGCTCGAATAGGTACGAAATCCGCGCCCGTTGACACGGCTGCAACCGCGGTGGCCGCACCCGGGTCCGGGATCGAGACGGGCGCTTGATCCACGGCGCTTTCGCTGCCGCACGCAGCGGCGACTATCGCAAATGTCGCCAGTATGAGAAGTAGCAATCGCCGACTGCTGAGGTTCATCTTCCAGGCCTCCCGACCGTGCTGTTTCTGGGGGTCACGGTAACGTAGACGACGGCGGAAGTGTTTTTGTTCCATTCGCGTTGAAAATTATTCGGGCGGATCCTGAATCAAGTTCAGGATGACAGGGCGTGAGTTCAGGAGGATCGTGATCTCAAGTCGTGGGTGAATCGGGAGTCGGGAGCGGCTGGATACCCGCGCGCCGTGCTGATACTCTGCCGCGCATATGACCACGACTGAGCACAATCCTGACCGTACTGCTGACGTTTTGATCGTCGGCGCCGGCGCTTCCGGCGCAGCGGTCGCCGCATCACTCTCCGAGGCCGGCTTCGATGTGGTCTGCATCGAGCAGGGCCACTGGCAAGACTCGTTCAAGTACCCGACAGCGGACCCTGATTTCGAGTTGAAGGCGATGAGTTCGTGGTCGATCAACCCGAACAAACGCCGACTCCCCGAGGACTATCCGGTAAACGTTGAGGACTCGGCGGTCGACCCCGTAATGTTCAACGGTGTCGGCGGAAGCACCATCATGTGGGTGGCGCACACCCCACGCCTGCACCCGTCCGATTTTCGGGTCAAATCCCAGGACGGCGTCGCCGATGATTGGCCGATTTCGTACGAGGATCTGGAGCCGTGGTACGACCTGAATGACCACGTCATGGGCTGCTCCGGCATATCCGGAGACCCGGCCAACCCGCCTCGCTCAGAAAGACCAATGCCGCCCATCCCGATCGGCCGGGACGGCGAGATGATCGCCGGGGCTTTCGACCGGCTCGGCTGGCACTGGTGGCCCTCCGACGCCTACATAAACTCAACCAGGTACGGGCAGGGACGCGACGCCTGCAACTTCTGCGGCCACAACATGATGGGTTGCTACCAGCGTGCCAAGGCTTCGACCGATCTGACGTACTGGCCGCGCGCCATCGACCAGGGTGCCGAACTTGTTACCGGCGCTCGCGTCAGGGAGATAACAACCGACTCGGCGGGCAGTGCCACGGGCGTCAACTACCTGGACACCGAGGGTAACGACCGGCATCGCGCGGCGAGATCCGTGGTGATGGCGGCAAACGGCGTCGGGACGCCTCGTCTCATGTTGCTTTCCGACTCCGAAAATCACCCTGCCGGCATTTCAAACTCGTCGGGGCTGGTCGGGAAGAACCTGATGTTTCACATGTTCGGAGGGGCCTCCGGGGTCTTCCCGGACCACGTGGACCCGTGGGTGGGACCGGTCGCCAACATCATCCTTTCGCAGGAGTTCTATGAGACTGATCCTGACCGGGGGTTCCTGCGCGGCTACACCTTCCAGATGTCCCGCGGGCAGGGACCGGGCTCGATCGCTCGAGGTGTAGCCGGCCATCGCGTGCCCTGGGGCGAAGACCATCACGCGGTCCTGGAACGACGTTTCCGAAACACACTGGGCCTCGGCTCCATCGGCGATGATCTGCCTGAGGAACACAACTCCGTCACGCTCGATGAGCGTCTGACCGACAGCTCGGGTCTCCCGGCGCCGAAAATCACGTACAGGGTGAGCGACAATTCACGCGCCTTGCTGGATCACGCCATCGCACAGGGAACGAAGGTGCTGGAAGAGGCGGGCGCGACCGAGATCCTGGTCAATCCGCAATCACGAGAGACCGGCTGGCACTTGCTGGGGACGGCACGCATGGGCGACGACCCGGAACGGTCGGTGGTCGACAAGAACGGCCAGTCTCACGATGTCGACAACCTCTTCATCGTGGATGGCAGTGTTTTTGTCACGGGAGGCGCCGTGAACCCGACGCCGACCATACAGGCGATTGCGCTTCGCACGGCCGACTACATCACTAACAATCGGGGAGACCTTAAAGCCTGATGGTGATTAAGACCGACACCAATCTCCTGACGGCCGCCCTGGACCGCGTTGTTCCGCCAGTGGGTGACCTCCCCGGTGCCGGCGGGCTTGGTCTGGCGGAAGAAGTAATCAAACGGTCAGCGGCCGATTTTCGTTTTCAAGACGCGCTGACTACCGTGCTCGGCGATCTGCCGTCGCCGGACGATTTCCTGGCGCTTGACGAAGATGGACAAGATGACGCGCTTCGAACCGCCGAGTCTTCCCACCCGGACGCTTTCGGGCTGTGGTTGGACGTCGTCTACACCGTCTACTACATGCAACCCGAGGTGCATCAACGTCTAAGCTGGCACGGCCGATCTCCGCAGCCGGAAGGCAACATAATGCCGCCGTGGGACGAGTCCGTTCTAGGCGTAATTCGCCAGCGTGAGCCGTTCTGGCGAAAGGTGTGATCGCGACAGACGAATAGCGGCACTGCTCACGGGTTTGTCATCAGGGAGTCAGGATCTTGATCACCCTGTCTTCTTGAACTTCCGTCCTGTCGTCCTGAACCTGTCCCCATTGTCATCCTGAACTCGATTCAGGATGACATTTGGTATTTAAGAACCGATTCCCATGAGACGGCGTCTGACGCCGACAGCGCCGCTCTCGGCGCCACGCCCGAATAACGCACGGCTTGCGTGCGTGTCAGGCATTGCGTGCGCAGCGGAAGCCCAGGTTTCCTGTGGAGCTGTCTGGCGTGTTGCTCGTTCGTGCGCCGTTCCGGTAGCGATTGCAGTACGAGGCGTGGCACAGGTACGAGCCGCCCTTCATGACGCGTGACGCGCCGTCGGGTGGGCCGATCGGGTTATCTCTCGGGGCGTCTGGATGCTGGTGGAACGTCGGGCTCCAGTTATCGGCGCACCACTCCCACACATTGCCGGATACGCAGTAGAGGCCAAACCCGTTCGGTTCGTAGGAAGTGACGGGCGCTGTCCCGGCGAACCCGTCCAACTCACGGTTCTCGTGCGGGAATCGACCCTGGAAGATATTGCACATATACACCCCGTCCAGAACGAGATCATCACCCCACGGGTATATCTGTTGTGACACCCCGCCGCGCGCCGCCATCTCCCACTCGGCCTCGGTCGGAAGGCGTTTACCAGCCCACTCGCAGTAGGCCTCTGCGTCGGTCCACGACACGTGCGTCACCGGGTGATCCATTCGGCCTTCTAGAGACGAACCAAGGCCGGCCGGGTGCAGCCAATCCCCGCCATCAACGCGGCGCCACCATTCGGAGCCCACGACCGCCTGGTTCACCGTCTTTGCCGTTTCTTCCGAGATAAAATCGTGGAATACGAAGGTCCAGCCAAAGCGCTCTGCCTCCGTCTCGAAACCGGTCGCGTCGATGAACTCCTGGAACTTTTTGTTGGTCACTGTGGTGGCGTCGATATAGAACGGATCCATGCCCACTTCCCGAATCGGGCCTTCACCGTCGAGAGGGAAGCCGCGTCCGTGGTCGGTGCCCATCAAGAACCCCCCGCCCGCGATCTTGATCATCGAATCGTCAAACGCTGCTTTAGACGCGTCAGATGGTAGAAACGACTCGTCGCTGGAGCCGGAGCTTTCAAGATCAGAGCGACCAGGCGCTGTCAGGATTTCTGTCTGCCTGTCGGCGTCCTGTACCGGTACGGAGTCCCGCGACGCTGCGCAGCAGGCGCAATCGTGGTTTTCGCTCATGCCTTCACGTCCGTCACCGGGAAGGGATACGGCCTTGAGCCGCCTTCGTAGCCAAAATCGGTCTGCATCGCCATGCCGCCCAGGTCCGCCAGACGGTCGTGCATCGATAGCCGCATCGATCGCATGATCTCGCGATCAAGCTCGGCGCTTAGCCGATCTTTTAGCTCTCGGTGCGACAGGTCGTCAGCCAGGTTGACCTGTTCCTGCGGATCGTCGTGCAGGTTGTAGAAGGTCACTTCGCCCGTGGAGTATCGAGACAGCCTCCACTCGCCGTCGTAGATCATCCAGCCGTCCGAGAGCATGCCGTAGATCCGCTCCCTCGCCGGCTCATCGGTCAGGCCCAGTCCCGGGAGGGGCCGTGAGTCCATATGCTGCGGGATAGCCACTTCGGCCGCGGCCAGCATCGTCGTCGTGATGTCCCGAACCTCGACAAGATCGTCCGACACCTGCCCGACAGGCAGCCCCGGCCCCTGGATCACCATCGGGATATGGATCGCCGCCTCGTAGAACGACGCCTTTCCGATCAGCCCGTGGTCGCCGAGGTAGTCGCCGTGGTCGGTCGCAAGAATCACGATCGTGTTGTCCAACAAACCGTTGCGCTTGAGCGCTCCCAGCACCTCACCGACCTCGTGGTCGACCTGCTTCACTAGACCGGCGTAGTGCGCCCTGACCTTGGCCTTCTGGGCGTCGGTGAAATCGCTGATGTCGACGCCGTTCCAGTCGTTCTTGTTGCCGTTGATGTTGCCCTGTCGCAACTTCGGCGTATCGCCGGCGTCGGGCGCGGGGGCGGGCATATCAGCTGGGTCGAACTTCCACGCGTCTTCGAAGTCTGCCGCCGGGTCGTACGGGCAGTGCGGTCCCGGGAATCCGACCATCATGGCGAACGGGCCGTCTGATCCGTACTCGTCCAGGAAGTTCACCGCCTCACGTCCGACAAATCGATCCCACGAATGTTCCCACGGAAGCTGGTGGACGATCGCGCCCTGGTTCTCGAAGTAGCCCTCATGCTCGTTGCCATGCAGCTTCCGCAGCCCGCGCTCCCGAAGGTAGTGGAAGTAGTCGTCCCGGACGTTTAGCCAGCGCTTGTCCTCGCAAATCACACGGTGCTGGAACCCGAATCGAGCGTCCCACGGGTAAAAGTGCATCTTGCCGATTGCCGATGTGTAGTACCCGGCGTCGCTCATCAGCTCCGGCCAGGTCTGGATGCCGGCGGCCTGGTAGTCAAGCCGGATGCCGTGATTGTTGTCGGTAATGCCGTTGCGGATGGCGTTCATACCAGACAGCAAGGCGTTACGCGCCGGGACGCAGATCGGCGACTGCGAGTACGCCTCGTCGTACCGGGTGCCGTTGGCGGCGATTGAGTCGATGTTCGGCGTGTCAATGAAGTCAGCGCCGTAGCACGACAGGAAGTCGCGCCGAAGCTGGTCAGGGAAGAGGAAAACGATATTGGGTCGGTCGGCCATGGTTCAGAGTTCCGTGGAATTGAGTATTTTTGAAGAGATTGTATTGATTAGAAACCCCGCCGGTATCAGTGCCAGCCGCGTACTGGAGGTTCGACAGTTATCCTAGGTACTCAAGCTGTATTTCGGCTTTACTGAGAAAACGAGTTAAGTGATTAAACGCGTTCTTGTAATCCTTGTGCGATTCCATTCGGAGCCCCTGATATTCAACGGGGACAACAAACGGTTTGCCATTGGGATGGGTAGGCTCTCCCATGGTGATGAGATACCGGACTCCAACTTGCGTCTCGAACGGGATAATTCCGCGTAATCGACTGATTTGATCACTCTCTACTAACCAACGAAGCACTTGCTCGTACAGATCTCTTACGGTGTCTGCCGCAATACGGTGTCCGTCAATTTTCACGACAATGCCGCGCTGCCTAGGGGCACGTTTGTTGATGTCGGGACGCGCAGATTCGACGTCTCGCGATTGTGATCTACGAACCTCAGACGCACTGGTCGAACTCTCGTCACTCTCAAAAACACGCGAATATCGGTCCAACAGGCGTTCGATCACTTCCGCATCGGTAAATAGATCTCCACCAATCTGCCGCAGGCCAGATTGAACCCGATCGGGCAACTCGATCATGTAAGACATGTACATTTCTCCTGTGTAACCGTTGTTGCCACAGGAGAAATTGGTTTATGCGGTTTGTCGACTTGAATCTCATTCGCTATCAATCCAAAGTACGACGCATGCCACGTCCTAACGTCCTGTTTATCATGTGCGACCAGCTCAAGGCGACGGCCCTGAGCGTGTACGGGAATCAGATTTGTAATACGCCGTCGCTGGAGCGGCTGGCGGGACAGGGCGTGACTTTTGAAAACGCCATCACGCCGCACCCTCTTTGCGTCCCGGCCCGCACGGCGATCATGGCGTCACGCTATCCGCACCAGATCGGCACCCGGCGAAACGAAACGCTCATGCCGGCGGGCGTGACGCACGCGTTCGGTGTGTGGAAATCGGCCGGGTACACGACCGGATTGATCGGCAAGAACCACTGCTTTGACCGAGAGGAGGACATCGACCTGCTCGATGTCCGCTGCGAACTGTGGCACCGGGGCCTGCAGAACGATGCGCCGCTCAAAGGCATGGAGTGGTCCCGGCCTCAATGTGACATCCACGCGGCTGAAGCCGTCCGCGCCGATATGCCTCGCCAGAGTCCCCGTATCTCGTACGCCGTGACCGACTTCCCGGAGGAGGACTACGGCACCTCAGTCATCGCCGCCACGACGGAAAAATATCTTGAAGATCACGCCGCAGCGGATAGCCCCCCGTTCGCTCTCTGGGTCTCGTACCCCGATCCGCACGAACCGTACGAGGCGCCGCGCCGGTACGCCGAAATGTTTCCCCCTGCATCGGTCGATTTGCCGCCTGGCCGCGAAAACGAATTTGACGAATCGGCTCCTGAACGAAATCGCATTCTGCATCGGATTCTTGGGCTTTCTGGCGATAGCGAAGAGGACATTAGGCGTTCGATCAGCATCTATTACGCCATGACGCGTTTCGTTGACGACGGGATCGGCCGAATCCTGAACACGCTGGAGCGCACAGGGCTTCGTGACAACACGATCATCGTGTTCACGGCCGACCACGGAGATTTCATGGGCGAGCACGACATGATCGTGAAGGGCGGCGTGTTTTACGACTGCCTGGTCAGGGTGCCGCTGATCGTTTCCTGGCCCGGCCACGTGCCGCAGGGTGTGAGAGACGACAGCATGGTGAGCACCATCGACATCGTGCCGACGCTGCTGCATTTACAGGACATCGACGCCCCAGTTGAGTTTCAAGGCGAGCCTCTGCCAACGGTCACAGACGCCGAGCCGCGAGACGCCGTGTTCTCGGAGTACGGAAGCGGCGGGCCGGCGTTCACGATGTCGGACCTGGAGGCGATGCCCGAGCCGTACGGGTACGAAACGCTTATCGGAAGCCTCCAGTGGCGAGAAGCAGAGGGCGACCGGCGGATGGTCCGTACAACCCGGTGGAAGTATGTGCACGACCCGCTGGCTGCATCCGAGGAACGCGACGAACTGTACGACCTTGAGGCGGACCCGGGGGAACTCACGAACGTGGCTGCGGATCCGGAAAATATAGGCGTGGTCACGGAGATGCGAGCCCGGCTTGCTACATGGCGGTCAGATACCGGGGACGGCCCGGTCGTTCCACTACCAACGCCGGAGCATTACACGGCCGGCGGGTACTTTGGGCCGCGTGTGCGGCACTAGCGGCGGGCCGCACTTGCTAAGACACCGTAGGGGCGGCGCTTGCTACCCGACATCGAGCAAACTGTCATTCTGAGCCCGTCTGGAATTACACTTTTTGGGGCGTATGGCAACGCCCGCCGTTCGCCCTTCTCTTCCCACGGAAGAATCAGGAATCAAGCGACTTCGTTCGCCCTAGTGGCCGCCCCCGGCTCCGCCCACTCCGGTTACCGTCACCCTGTATGAGGGATCGGTCTCCTGGTTTGAGTCGACTATCACGTTGGCCTTCTCAAGGATCCGCTGGCAGTTCTGGCTCAGGTGCAGGAGATGCAGCTGTCGGTCGGCACGGTTGTACCTCAGTGCGAGCTCAACAATCGCCTCCATCCCCGAGTGGTCCCATACCCGTGAGAACTGGAAATCGATCGCCACTTCGTTCGGGTCTGTGGCCGGGTTGAACAGGTCCCGGAAGGTGCTGACCGAGGCAAAGAAGAGCTGTCCGTGGAGTGTGTAAGTACGTCGGTAGGTTTGCTCCCCGTCTTCCGTGTCCGCGTCTTCCGCCACCACGTAGATGGAGCGGGCCGTGTTCCAGGCGAACACCAGGGCGGAAACGATCACCCCAACGATCACGGCGACCGCAAGGTTGGTGGCGACGGTGACGCCCGAGACAAGAACCATGATCAAAGCGTCGGAAAGCGGCACTTTCCGGATGATGCGAAGGCTGGACCAGGAGAAGGTCCCGATTACGACGATGAACATCACGCCGACGAGGGCGGCTATCGGAATCCGTTCAATGAGCGACGAGGCGAAGAGGATGTAGACGAGCAGAAGGATCGCCGCGACGGCGCCCGACATACGCCACCGAGCGCCGGACTTAATGTTGATTATGCTCTGGCCGATCATGGCGCATCCGCCCATGCCACCAAAGAAACCGGTGACGATGTTGGCGGCGCCCTGTGACACGCATTCACGGTTCTTCTGACTCTTCGTCTCCGTGATGCCATCGATCAACGAGAGTGTCAGCAAGGATTCGATCAGCCCGATGCCGGCCAGGATCAGTGCGAACGGCAGAATTATGCCAAGAGTCTCAAAAGTGAATGGCACGTCCGGGACGCTAAGAGACGGCAATCCGCCGGAGATACTTGAGAGGTCGCCAACGGTCGGGGTGTCGACGTTGCCGAAGATGACGATCCCCGAAACGACCAGTATTCCGGCAAGCGCCGCAGGAAATTTTGTGGTGAGCCTCGGGAGCAGGTAGATAACCGCCATCGTGAGTGCGATCAGCCCGAGCATGATCCCGAGATCTCTTCCCGCCAGCCACGATTCAGTCCCATCATGATTTTCGAACTTGAAGCTCTCAAGCTGGGCGAGGAAGATGACGATCGCAAGGCCGTTCACAAATCCCAGCATGACCGGGTATGGGACCATGCGGATCAGGCCGCCCAGTTTCAGCGCCCCGATCGCCACCTGGATGACCCCCATAAGGATCACCGTGAGGAACAGCATTTCGACGCCGTGGTCGCTTACAAGTGCGACCATTACGACGGCAAGCGCGCCGGTAGCGCCGGAGATCATGCCGGGGCGGCCACCGGTCAAGGATGTGATAAATCCAACGATGAACGCGGCGTACAACCCGACAAGCGGGTGAACTCCAGCCACAAAGGCGAAAGCAACCGCTTCAGGAACGAGCGCGAGCGAGACGGTTAGTCCGGCCAGTATTTCGGTACGAATCTGGCCCGGGTTTCGCAACTGTTGCATTAACAAACCGGCAGTACGTGAAAATTTTTACAAACAGCCCCCTGCTCTACACCAGATTGCCCCCAAACGGTTGATTTTCCGTTACGGTTTTCTGCCAATCTGTTGGAAAATATGATGGTATCGACCACAGGAACGTATGACGGGCATGAACAAAAACGGTCGTGAGACTTACACGCACGGACACCATCCGGTTGTCGTGGATGAGCACGCGAGGCGAAGTGCGGAGCGAAACGCTGCTTATCTGCTACCCCATCTGAAACCCGGAATGTCGTTGCTCGATATCGGGTGCGGCCCGGGTAGTATCACCGCCGGCCTCGCTATGTCGGTTGCTCCCGGACGGACCGTCGGCGTGGATACGTCTGAGGCGGCGTTGAAACGAGCGCGTGCCGATGCCTCTGAGGCCGGGATCGAGAATCTCGAGTACCAGATGGCCGATGCTTACGACCTGCCGTTTTCGGACGGGTCATTTGACACGGCGCACATGCACCAGGTGTTGCAGCATCTGTCGGACCCCGAACAGGCGCTGCGCGAAGCGATCCGCTTGTTGGCGCCGGGCGGGGTCATTGGCATCACCGAGGTCGACTGGGACACGGCAATATTCTGGCCCCGAACATCGGCGACGGACCGCTTTTTAGAGATTTACGACGAGGTCGCTATCCGAAACGGCGGAGACCCGGACATGGGCCGTCGGCTGCGTTCGATGCTTGAACCGTTGGAGCTGGAGCGGATGGAGATCGGCGCGCTCGCCTGGTCGTTTGGAGACGCGGCGGCGACGGCGCAGTGGGGCGACCTCTGGCGGTCTCGAATCCAGGAATCAAACATCGCCACGGTCGCGGTTGAGACCGGGATTTCGACACCCGAGGAACTGGCGGAGATCGGCGCGGGTTTGCATGACTGGGGACAAACGCCGGACGCATTTTTCTCGATAACACACGGCGAGGCGTTGGGCTGGAAGTAGAGGCCGGAACATTTCTCTGACGAGACCGGCCGAGGGGGGCCACATGAAAGCAATCGTCTATTACGAGTACGGCTCGCCCGATGTTCTTCGGCTAGAGGATGTTGAGAAGCCGGTTCCGGGTGCCAACGAAATCCTGGTGGAGATCCGGGCGGCGTCTATCAATTCGTATGACTGGGATCTGTTGAGGGGAGTACCGTTCCTGACCCGCGTTATTGGAGCCGGGCTCCGAAAACCCCGGAACACGATCCTCGGAACCGATATCGCTGGACGAGTTGAGGCGGTTGGCAACGACGTGTCGCGGTTTAAGACCGGCGATGAGGTGTTCGGCGAGCTAAGTCAGCGGTACATCTCAATTGGATGGGGCGGATTTGCCGAGTACGTATGCGCTCGTGAATCATCGATTCTGCTGAAACTCGCCAGTTTGTCGTTCCAACAGGCGGCGGCGATTCCTCAAGTAGGGGCTCTCGCACTCGGTGGTCTTCGCCACAACGGAGGGGTTAAACCTGGTCAGAAGGTCTTAATCAATGGCGCCGGTGGCGGGGTGGGAACGTTTGCGGTGCAGATCGCCAGATCGTTCGGGGCTGAAGTGACCGGTGTGGACAGCACCGAGAAGTTAGAGATGCTGCATTCAATCGGGGCCGATCATGTCATCGACTTCACAAAGGAAGATTTCACCCGGAGTAACCAGCGCTACGATCTGATTGTCGACGTCGCGGCATACCACTCGTTGTTCCGATACCGGCGAGCGCTGGCTCCAGGAGGTGCATACGGCGTAATCGGTGGCTCCCGGGTCCGGTTTTTCAGGACAGTATTTGCAGGTCCACTGATTTCGAAGTTCGGAACCCGGAAGTTAGGCACCGTGGGCGCCAAACCAAACGAGGATCTGGAGCTCCTGTTGGAGCTCATTGAAGCCAACAAAGTAACGCCTGTTATCGATAGAACCTATCCCCTCAGCGAGGTTCCTGATGCCTTCCGATATTTTGGAGAAGGCCACGTCAAAGGGAAGGTAGTCATATCGATGAAAGGTGCGCATTAACGCCGACAGCCTCACCGCCTTCGTTGACCCGCCGTCCGGGTTCCGCTAGAGTCGTTGCCCTCTTAGAAAACTGAATATTCGTCCGACCCGGTGCCTCTAGATGTCATGTCAGGGGAGAATAGGGAAGGCGGTGAAAAGCCGCCGCGGTAGCGCCACTGTGAATCGGGAATCAACCCCCGAAAGTCAGGAGACCTGCCAGGTCAGACGACGGACTGCTCCTCGCTCACCAGGGAGTCCGTCGGCATTGAATCTTTATCCGAATCATTGCCGCCATCGGCTTTGCCGCCAGGACCCCAGCGAGTAATCGCTGGGGTTTTTTATTCCAGAAATGGAACGGGCATAAGTCAGCTCGATGAGGCAGCAGAAGTGCGCGCCGACGAACCTCCCTGAAGCAAGCAATACGAATGCTGAAGGGACGACCGCTCCGACATGGCGCTCAGATTTGTGACCCGGCTCAGACCGCCCCGTGAAGCCGCGCTCGGCACACGTCTGGTCGCGGGCGGCGGCGTTCTGACGATTCTCTTGATCGCAATCGTGCTCGTGTCACTCAGCACCGGCCCGCTGGACATCCCGGTGTCGCACGTCATAGCGATAATCGTCGAGCCCACCGGGATCCACCTGGCCGATTACGACCGCACCGAGGAGCTGGTTGTCGAACGGATTCGCATGCCGCGGATCGTCGTCGGGGCGCTTGTCGGCATGGCGCTCGGGGTGGCCGGCGCCGCTATGCAGGCCCTCTTCCGCAACCCGCTTGCTGATCCGGGCACCATCGGCGTTGCGTCCGGAGGAGCGGCTGCGGCGGTGATCGCCATCGCCACCGGCGCATCATCGTTGTTCTTCCTCGCCCTGCCGCTATTTGCGTTGGGCGGAGCAATCGGCACGGCATTTCTTGTGTACGCGATCGCTATCGCAAGCGGCCGATTCTCCGTCGCCACGCTGATCCTCGCCGGCGTCGCAGTGAGCGCCTTCATGGGCGCGCTAATCTCGCTCGTCATCATCGCCGTGCCTGAGCAGGGCACCCTCAGAGGAATCCTCTTCTGGCTCGCCGGTGGGCTTGACTCCCGGTCCTGGGACCACGTCTGGCTATCTGGACCGCTGATCCTGGTCGGCGGCGGCGTAATCGTCGCGTTCGCCAAGGATCTCAACCTGCTGATGATGGGCGACGACGATGCGGGATCGATGGGCGTCAACGTGCGTGTGATCCGGCCGATGTTGCTTACGGCTGCGTCCCTGATTACGGGCGTCGCAGTGGCGGTCAGCGGGATGATCGCATTCGTCGGGTTGATCGTCCCGCACATGCTCCGGCTGGTGTTTGGGCCCGACAATCGGGTCCTGATACCCCTTAGCGCCCTGGGCGGAGCCGTATTCGTCGTACTTGCGGATGAGATCGCGCGGACCGTCATTTCGCCGGCCGAACTACGCGTCGGGATCATCACCAGCTTCATTGGCGCGCCCTTCTTTTTGTTCTTGCTACTACGACACAGCAGACGTGTGACCTCGTTGTGAATTGGCCTTTTAACTTGAATCCAATATGTAAGGAATGACCGTGAATATCCGATCGTTGAATCGAGTAAGCCGAATCAGGCCGAAAAAGAATGCGCTGGCGATAGTTGCCAGCCTGTTCGCCGCCATGTTCGTGCTGGTGGCCTGCAGCTCAGACGCCATAGTCGAACAGGTAGTTTCGACATCGATCCCCGCGACCGCCACACCTAATCCGTCGGACTCACTGACGAACGTCGAAGGTATCGTCGATCCGACCAATCTCAGTTGGCCGCGAGTGGTGAACGGACTGAACGGCACGGTCACCATCCCCGAAAAGCCTGAGCGGATCGTGACGATCTCGCTGGGCCATGACGAGGTGACATACGCGCTGGTACCTCGTGACCGCGTCGTCGCCGCCAACATCTACACCCAGAGCCCGGACCAGTCCAACGTCGCTCACCTCGCCGCCGGTCTCCCTGAGATCACGTCGGAGGCCGAGGTGATCGTTGCCCAATCGCCGGACATCGTGATCGCCTCGCCCTTCACATCGCTTGAACTTATCGCAGCGCTGGAAAGCGTAGGCATGGTCGTGTTGCAGACCGATCTGCACAACGACTCCGACGGACGGCGCCAGGACATCATGCTGTTGGGCTACGCATACGGAGAAGAAGAGCGCGCGATCGAGGTGGTCGAAGAAGTTAACGAGCGCGAGGCAAGCCTCCGATCCGTGTGGGAGAGCAAACCTGAAGGTGAGCGCGTCCGAGTACTTTCGGCGACGCTGTACGGGGACTCGCTCTACACTGCCGGTGCCGGATCCACCGAAGGCGAGATCATCAACATCGCAGGCGGGATCAACGTTGCAGCAGAGGCAGGTCTGGAGAACAACCCGGTTATCAGCTACGAGAGCCTGATCGCCATGGACCCGGAGGTGATCTTCATCCCGCAGCCGACCGAGTTCGGCGGCGAAGAGTTCCGGGACGCTATGCTCGCCGATCCCACACTGGCAAGTGTTGCGGCGATCAGGGACGGCAGGGTGTTTATGGCGGATCCCAAGTACTTCACGACGCTGTCGTTCTGGAATCTCAGGGGGGCGGAGGAACTGGCACGGGATCTGTGGCCGGAAGACCTCGGGGACACGGCCTTCGGACTGTTCAGTTTTCCCTCCGAATAATTGGGCTAAGCAACCAGCCAGAGTAGTTTCATGACGGACACAGTAGAGCGCACAGAACGCCGGCTCGAAGCACGCGATATCGTGTACGAGGTGGATGCTGCGCGTCTGCTTGACCAGGTCGATCTGAACGCCGCCAAAGGCGAGCTGGTCGGGCTGGTAGGCCCGAATGGGGCCGGCAAGACAACGCTTCTCCGAACTATCGGGGGGCTGCTCAAGGCACGTGAGGGCGCCGTGCTGCTGGATGGCGACGAAGTGCGCCGGATGGACACGGGCGAACGCGCAAAATCGATCGCCCACGTCGCCCAGCTTGCTCCGCTGGCGCAGGGATTCACCGCTCTCGAAGTGGTGATGATGGGTCGCTATCCGCACATGGGGCGGCTGCAATCGGAACGGGCGGTGGACCGCGACGCAGTGCGGCGGGCGCTCGATACGGCGGGGGCGGGCGCGCTGGCCAATCGCACGCTGGAAACGTTGTCCGGCGGGGAGCGCCAGGGCGTGTTCGTGGCACGGGCGCTGGCTCAGGAGCCACGCTTGCTGCTGTTGGACGAGCCAACTTCCAACCTGGACATCAATCACCAGGCGCGGTTCTTCCACATCGTTCGCGGGCTGGTCGATGACGGCATGACGGCGGTAGCGGCGATCCACGATCTTTCGTTGGCGGCACGTTTCTGCGATCGTCTGGTGTTGCTCAACAAGGGAGTCGTGGTGGCTGAAGGGCTCCCGGGAGACGTGCTGACGCCGGAAAATATCGAGGCCGCTTTCGGCGTGAGGGCGATCGTGTCTTCCGATCCGGCGAGCGGCGTGCTTGGCATATCCGTCATGGAACCGGGTTCGGCCGGGATTAGCGCCAGCGCGGGTACACGCGTTCACGTTGTTTGCGGCGGCGGGACGGGCGCTCGCTTGATGTACAGACTCTGCGAAGCCGGGTTCGCCGTTACGGCGGGTCCGCTTGCAAGCGGCGACACGGACCGGTCCGCGGCCGAGTCGCTCGGCGTCGAATTCGTGCCGGTTCAGGCGTTCGGCGATATCGACTCCTCAGCGCATGACGAACACCTTCGGTTAATCCGAGAGAGCGATATCGCCGTGCTCAGCGATGTGGCTTTCGGATCGGGCAATGTGCTCTCGTTAGAAGCGCTTGGGGAGGCGTCGTTGATCGTCCTGGCAACTCTGGAACCGATCTCTGGTCGCGACTTTACCGACGGCGAAGCGGCGGCCTTGTTTGAGCAACTGTCTCCAGTAGCCGCATGGTCTGACCTGGAGGCGCTTGTTGCCGGGCTGCCGGGCCTCGTCCTGAGCAACCCGGAAATCGCCGATAGCTCTCGGGAGAATCAACAATGACCGATCAACAGGCTCCGAAGGGTCTTGTGATCATCCATACGGGCGACGGCAAGGGTAAGACCACGGCCGCGCTGGGTCTGATGGTGCGAGCCTGGGGTCAGGGCATGAGCGTGAAAATGTTCCAATTCTTGAAGCACACCGGCGCACGATTTGGCGAACACCGGGCGGCCGAGAAGGTCGGAATATCGATCGAATCACGGGGTGACGGATTCACCTGGCTGTCCAAGGACATGGATGAGACGACGGCCATCGCGGTCGACCAGTGGGCGCACTGCAAGGCGGCCATCGAGGCCGGAGAAACGGACCTGATCATCCTGGATGAGGCCACATACCCGGTCACGTACGGCTGGCTGGACGCCGACGAGGTGGCAAGCACCATCGCCAACCGCCCATTCCATGTTCACGTAGTCGTCACGGGGCGGGACGCCCACGAGAAACTTGTAGCCATCGCTGACGTGGTGACGGAGATGGAAGACATCAAACATCCCTACCGAGACCAGGGCATCAAGGCGCAGCCGGGATTGGATTTCTAACCATGGCCGACGAATTCCCACGAGACGACCCCGCCGTCACGCCAGATGGCCCTGACAAATCAGCGCCGGCGCGAAAAGGGATGCTGGTGGTGTATCACGGCCCCGGCGCCACCAAGGAAATTGCAGGACTCGGCGTGCTGTTCCGCGCAAATGGACGCGGTCTGCCAGTTCGCCACATGAGGTTCAAACCGGACCCGAGAGGCGAGCCGTCCGGCGATAATTTGGCCCTCGAAAAGCTGGGCATCCCGTCGCACGTGATTGACGGACCTACCGAGGAGGCTGCTGCCGAACTCTGGAGCAAGGCGGTCCGCCATGTGTCCATCGTCCAGGAGGGCGTGCTGGTACTTGAGGGATTGCTTGATGCGATAGCTGAAGGTTGGCTTTCCGCAGCACAGGTTGCCGAAGCACTGTCCGGCAAAGATTCCTTGCTTCACGTGATCGTCACCGGCGAGACGGCGCCGTCTGAACTGCTGGATTCGGCAGACCTCGTCAGCAACATGAAGGCCATCAAAAAGCGTGGATCGGACGCGCCGGTCATCGCCGGTATCGACTACTGAACCGGAGAGCAATCGTGAATTCAGAGCTCCAGGCACTAATAGGCAAGATCTCCCCGGCCGACCCCGGCGTCATCAAGCGAGCCAATATTCGGCAGGCCCGGCTGACCAAGCCGCCCGGAAGTCTCGGACGGCTCGAAGAAATATCCGTCCGTCTGGCAGGGGTCTTCGCAACAACCCGTCCCGCTGTGGCTTCAAGGTCGCTGGTCATAGCGGCAGGCGATCACGGCGTCGTGGCACAGGGTGTAACGGCATATCCGCAGGACATCACGGCGCAGATGGTCCTCAACTTCCTCGCCGGTGGCGCCGCCGTCACGGCGATGGCGCGATCTCTTGGCGTGGACGTGACGGTGGTCGATGCCGGTGTGAAGTCGTCACTGCCGGAACATCGAGACCTGATCTCGCTACGGATCGGGCCGGGAACCGCCGATATTTCTGAAGGCCCGGCGATGAGCCGCGATGACGCCGAGCATTGCGTTCTTGAGGGAGCGCGAATCGGGGCGGACGCAGCGGGCGCAGGATCGGGACTCGTGGCGACCGGCGACATGGGCATCGGCAACACGACGCCGTCCAGCGCCATCACCGCCGCCATCACCGGCATGCCACCAGAGGTCACGACGGGTCGCGGCACGGGACGAAATGCGGACGAGTTACGGCTCAAGATTGAGGTCGTTTCGCGTGCGCTGGACGTCAATCAAGCGGACGGCGACGACCCTATCGATGTCCTGGCGAAGGTCGGCGGCTTTGAGATCGGCGTGCTGGCGGGCGTGATGCTTGGAGCGGCCTCGCACGGCAGCGCGGTGGTCATCGACGGCTTCATATCCGGTGCAGCAGCCCTGATAGCCACGGGACTTGCGCCGGCGCTTGGCGATCACCTATTTGCCGGACATCGCTCCGCAGAGGCGGGCCACTCCATCGTGCTCGACCACCTCGGGCTGGAGCCGATCCTCGATCTAGACATGCGACTTGGAGAGGGCACTGGCGCGGTTCTGGCGATGTCGATCATCGATGCGGCGGGGGCCTGCCTTGCCGAGATGGCGACCTTTGACGAGGCCGGTGTATCGGACGCCAAGCCCGAGAAGATCATTACAAAGTGAACGCTCTCCGCGCCTCATTTGGCTTCCTCACCGTCCTCCCGGTTGCGCCGCGTTCCGGCGCAGGGATTGGATCGGCACGCGCCTTCTTCCCGCTGGTGGGACTTGCGCTCGGGGGGCTGCTGGCCGGCTTCGACTGGCTTGCAAACGACACGCTGGGAGTGGAGTTAACCGCTGCCTTGATCGTCGTTGGGCTGCTCGCGGCGACGCGGATGCTGCATCTCGACGGCTTGATGGACTCATGCGACGCGTTGCTTGGCGGGTACACGCGTGAGCGGCGACTGGAGATCTTGAAGGACCCGCGCGTCGGTGCTTTTGGAGCGATCGGCGGAGTAAGCATCCTGTTTCTGAAGTGGGCGGCCCTGATTACACTTACCGGGCCGATTCGACTGCCGATGATCCTATTATTCCCGTTGCTCGGCAGGTGGTCCGTCGTGGCGGTTATGCAGACCTTTTCCTACGGCCCGCCCCGCGAAGGTAGCGCGCCCCGCGAGGGTAGAAGGAGATCCGGCACCGGCTCTTCGTTTCTTGAGAACCGCGGCATCTGGCTCCCGCTCATCGCCGCCGTCACGGCACTGGCCGCGTCGGTACTGATCGCCGGGTTGATGGGCGTCATCTTGATGGGCATCGTCACACTTGTGGCGGTGCTGCTCGGGACGTGGATGGCGAAGCTACTCGGTGGACTCACAGGCGATGGCTACGGCGCCGTAGTCGAAGTCACCGAGGTGACGGCGTTGATCGCTGCGGTCGCTCTCTTCAAACACTGGCCTGGACTGTTGGATGGCCGGGTGGAGTTCTCGTTCTAAGCGCATGACGAATCTGGCCAAAACGATCATGGTGCAGGGGACCGGCTCCCACGTCGGCAAGTCGGTGCTGACGGCGGCGCTCTGCCGCGTCTTCGCTCGCGCCGGCTATAAAACCGCTCCGTTCAAGGCCCAGAACATGGCCCTCAACTCATTCGCCACACCGGACGGCGGCGAGATCGGCCGTTCCACCGCCGTCCAGGCGGAGGCGGCGGGTGTGGAGCCGATCGTCGATATGAATCCGGTGCTGCTCAAGCCGGAGACCGAGCGTTCATCTCAGGTCGTGGTATTGGGTCGACCGGACGGGACGGCGGATTCAAAGCAGTACTTTGGCCGAACAGGGAAGCTCTGGCCGATCGTCACGGGCGCGCTGGACCGGCTTCGGGCCGAGTACGAGGTGGTGGTGATCGAGGGCGCGGGCAGTCCTGCCGAGATCAATCTCCGCGAGCGCGAGATCGTGAACATGGCCGTGGCGCTGTACGCGAAGTCGCCGGTGCTGCTGATCGCCGATATCGACCGTGGCGGCGTGTTCGCATCCCTGGTCGGGACGCTGGCATTGCTTGAGCCGGACGAAGTGGAGCTGATACGCGCCTTCGTCATCAACAAGTTCCGTGGTGATCAGTCGATCCTCGACCCCGGACTTGTGATGCTTGAGGAGCGCACCGGTGTCCCCACCGCTGGCGTTCTGCCCTATTACACAGACATCCACATCCCGGAAGAGGACGCCCTTTACCTGGACACACCGGCGGGGTACGACGCCGGCGGAGCGATGCTGGATATCGCGGTCGTCCTGCTGCCGCACATCGCCAATTTTGACGATTTCGATCCCCTGCGCAGGGAGCCGTCTGTTTCGCTCCGGTACGTGACTGGACCGGCAGGTCTGGATGCTGCCGATCTGATCGTGATTCCGGGGACCAAGACGACGGCGGCAGACCTGGGGTGGCTGCAGGAAAGCGGGCTGGCGGACGCTATTGTTCGGCTCCGCAAGGACGGCAGGCCGGTGATCGGCATATGCGGCGGCTATCAGATGCTGGGTGAACGGATATCCGACCCTGAGGGACATGAGTCGCGGTTCACGGAGGCGCGTGGACTGGGCCTTCTCCCGGTAGTCACGGAGTTCAGTCCTGATAAATCGACCGAGCAGGTCCGGGGCGTCGTGGCCGCGGCTCGGGGCTTGCTCTCGGGCGCTATGGGGTTGCCGGTGAGCGGGTACGAGATCCACATGGGGCATACCCGCGTGGAGAAGGGTCAGGAGGCGATCAAGTTCTCTGAACGTTCACGATCGCCGGCCCAAGGGTTCGATGGCTGCCTCGATGGCGACGGTCTGACGCTGGGAACTTACATGCACGGGTTATTCCACAACGACGAACTTCGACGGGCGATGCTCCGATTCCTAGCGTCGCGTCGCGGGATCGAGATTGAAGAGGATCGTTTCGCAGCAAGCCTGGATACGAAGTTTGACCGGCTGGCGGATCTGGTGATGGAGCACCTCGACATGGAGCTTCTTTTTGACATCGTGGGTCTACCACGCAAGGCTCCCCTTCCCGCGGGAGGGACTGTATGAATCCCCTCTCCCATCGGGAGAGGGTGAGGGAGAGGTCCATCGGTGCCTGAACCTGATAAAACTCTGACGCTCATCATCGGCGGGGCGCGCTCTGGCAAGAGTTCACTCGCTGAGCAGATGGCGGCACGGCACGACCGGGTACTTTTCCTCGCAACGGCACAGGCGAGTGACGCCGATATGGCGGAGCGCATAGCCGCGCATAAAGCAGCTCGGCCCGATCACTGGGACACTCTCGAAGAGCCGCTGGATCCGGCAGGGGCGCTGAGCGGAGTCTCCGGGAATTACGACGTAATCGTGATCGACTGCCTGACCGTGTGGGCCGCCAATCTGATGCTGGCGGACGGGTCAACGAAACCGGACTACGACACCCAAAGTGCAGCCCTCCTCGACGCCTACGAAATCGGCGACACAAGCTGGATTGTGGTGACAAACGAGGTCGGCATGGGCGTCGTGCCGCCGAGCGAGTCAGGCCGCGCCTTCAGAGACGCACTCGGCCGCGTCAATGCCCATTTCGCCCGTCGCGCCGATCGCGTTATATCCATGACGGCCGGACTAGCGCTGGACCTGAAGGCCCTCGGCGCAGTGCCTTGGAACGACTTGGGGGACGAGCCCGCTCCCTAACCGTAAGGGCTGTTCACCGGTGCGCCGCCACCCGGGCCATCGTTGCGCAGGCCTTTGACGTACTGCTCAAGCGCCCGCCCCGACAACCCCTGTCCGGCCGCTCCATTCATATCGGTACGACGCCACTTCCGCAGGCTGATGACCTCTCGTGCCGGCTCAAGTCGTGAACCGAGTCCGTTGTATGACACTTCGGCGACGTATATCGAACCCTCAGAATCGACCGCCATCGCGTGCGGCGATATGAACTGATCTGGCGCCTGCCCCGACATCTCGTTGCCGATGCTCACAATCTCGTTCAGATCACGGTCCAGCACGGCAACCCGCTTGCCAAGGCGGAGCACTCCCTCCATCACCAACGGCGGCCGACCCTCTGCCACATAAATGTTTGTGTCCTCGCCCGTCCCTGCGAACAACGCCTGCGGCTTGTGAACTCGTTTCTCCAGGATGAACTCACCGTCCACCGTGAACATCTGCAGCCTGTAGTTCTCACGATCAGCCACAAGCACGCGGTCTTCGCCCACCATGCAGATGTTGTGCGGCAGGGCGAACTGGCCCGGGCCGCTTCCTGACTCTCCCCACGACATCATGTGCTTCCCCGCCGCGTCGAAACGATGGACGGACGAGTTTCGATAGCCGTCGGACACAAACCAATCGCCATTACGGGGGTCGATCGCGACGTGGGTCGGGCTGTTGAAGGGTCCTCCAGTGTGGCGCGGCTTATCCACGCCACGTTCGCCCAGCGTCAACAGCACCTCGCCGTCCGAGGTACGCTTCTGCACAAAGTTGGCGTTATCCGCAAGGTACATATTGTCGGCGGCGTCGAACGAGATGCCGTGTGGAATATCAAATTCGCCAGCGCCCCAGGCATCCAGGAAGTTGCCCTCTTTGTCGAAGATGATCATCGGCCACTGCCCGCGATTGAAGACATAAACGCGGTCTTGCGAGTCCACACCGACTGAAGTGGCCTCATGCAGAAAAAAGCCGTGCGGGACAGCAGGCCAACCGACAACGGGTTCATATGTCGTCTTGGTAGTCGCCGGTTTCACCATCTCTACTCTCCTACGATCCGGGTAGTCAGGACCGGACGGTCTTCAAACAGTTACTGGATGTGTGGGTATTCACGCATAAATGATGTTCATTCTCACCACGAAAGATCGATAGCCACAAACCTAAGCTGATTTGTAAGCAAACATTTTCCCTGTGGTAGAGGCTGCGGAGGCTCAAATGGCAGATTCCAGATTCGAGATCCTGAGCGTGCTTCGCTCATTCGACGAGAGCGGTCGCCCCGCTCCACCGGCGGCGCAGATTGCTGCGCTCTCACGAACGCGCATGAAGGCTGCGGAACTAACTCTCGGTGAGCTTGCCCCGGCCGGCGACATCCAGTCCGCCGATGGCGATAGTTACGAGATCACCGCCCGCGGCAAGACCGCACTGGCCCGAGCTGAACGCAACGGCGCTATCTAGATAGCCGCTCCCGATAGTGAGGTACTCGGACGAACTACCCGAGCGTCTATTACAGGCGTCACTTTCGCGCCACTTAGTAGGAATTCTGCAAGTCGTGAGGTAACTGCCGTACCTCAACGCTTGACAGCCCTGCGTCCGCCAGCTTCCGTCTGGCTATGCCATCGTCCTACAGTTGCCGAGAACCCTCCGTGTCTACTGACGATTCCAGTGAGCAGCCGGGCGAGCATACCCGGGGTGTGCGCTTGGGACCCTAGCGATAAACTGCCGGACATCTCGATTACCTGATTTCCAGAGAGGCCGGCGTGGACATCCCACTGACCCCAGAACAGATCACGGCCGATTGGGTCGGAGACGCCCTGGCAAGGGCCGGGGTCTGCGATATCGGCGATGTGGCGGCGGTACGACCTGACGCGGATTCCGTGGACGTACCGAGCATCGTCGGAAATGTCATACGACTGCGAATTGAGTACAAACGCGAGATATCCGGCAGCCCCCTGACGGTGATCGCTAAATTGCCGACTCGGTCTGACTCGATCCGAAAATCTGTAGCCGCGGCCGGTGTCTACAAAGTTGAATCGGATATCTACGCGCTCTTCGCCGCCGAGGCCGCCCTCCCGGTTCCGCGCTGTTACCGAGCCGCCGGGTCACCAGATACCGGCCTGTACTCGTTCCTGCTCGAAGACATTTCTCCTGCCCACGCGTTAAGTCAGACGGATGCGTGCGATATCGATATGGCCGAGAAGGTTGTCGTGGCCATAGCCGAAATTCACGGCCGATTCTGGGGTCGAGTTGACCTCCCGCGTGCGACGCCGGGGGCGACTGTCGAATTAATCAACCGATTGGAAGGCGCCGGTTGGCCAGCATTCATGGAGCGTTACGGACACCGACTCAATCGAACGTTGAACTCGTACCGGTTCATCCTGAACAATCGTGAACTGGTAACGACCCACGCGACGGGCAGGCCAGCTACGGTCGCTCATGCAGATCTGCATCTCGAAAACATACTGTTCACGGAGGATCCTCGGCGGCCGGTAGTGATAGTCGACTGGCAGCTTTCACGGCCGGGCCTGGGGGCGCAGGATCTGTCTTACTTTCTCGTGAGCAGCCTGGAACCGGAGTCGCGCCGGGCACACGAAGATCGACTGCTGCGCCTGTATCACCGGAAGTTGGTTGAAGCTGGCGTGGAAGATTACGACTTTGATCGTCTGTGGCTCGATTACCGCGCCACGACCGTCAGGCTGCTCCCTCGGCCAATCACCATGGCGGGAGGGATGGATGGGGAGTACATCCGGCCCGATCGGGAGGCGTTGATAGACACGATGTTCGAACGGGCCGACGCCGCGATTCTTGACCTGGACCCGGTAGATGCGTTGCGTGAGGCTACGGGTTTGACATCAAGGCCAGATTGATGGAATTTGTGCTTCTCAAACACGTTTCACGTAATCACATTTCGCAATCGGGGAGAGCATCTTGGAACAGTACAGCCAGATCCAATACGAGACTGATGGCCGCCTGGCCTACGTCACGCTCAATAGACCCGAGAAGCTAAACGCGCTGACCAACACCCTGCGCGCGGAAGTGATGGACGCCATGCGTGAGGCCGAGCATGACGACGAGGTGGGCGTCATCATCCTGCGCGCCAACGGACGCTCCTTCTCTGCCGGATACGATCTGTCTCAGGCGCGGACAGAAGGCAACAGTGATCTGGCCGGTCGATCTGGCTTGCCGGACACCGGTACCACACACCCCGGGGACAATCAGTGGGCGCGTAGCGTGGTCATGACCAACTGGATTATCTGGGAGCTGGCGAAACCCGTCGTGGCCCAGATCCAGGGCCACTGCCTCGCGGGCGGTACCGAGCTCGCTACGGTCTGTGATTTCCGAATCGTCGCCGAGGACGCGCAGATCGGCTATCCACCGGTCCGGGCGATGACCACGATGGACATGATGTGGACGCCGTGGTTTATGTCGCCGGCCAAGGCGCGGGAGTTCGCGTATATCGGCGACTCGATCTCGGGTACTGACATGGTCACCGCGGGGTGGGCGAATTACGCCGTTCCAAAAGAGGAACTCGGCGACTTCACCGAGAAGTTCGCCCGGCGCATGGCGCACATCGACAACGAGATGTTGATGTACTCCAAGCGGGCGGTGAACCGCCAGTACGAGACGATGGGTATCCGCGAGGCACTGCACTCCGGCACCGAGATTCAGGCCCTGTCCTCGGCGCGCTCCGCCGCTTCAGAGTGGCGTCGCCGGGTTCAGGAAGAAGGCCTGAAAGCGGCGCTCGAGTGGCGTGATGGACCGTTCCGCGATTTCCGGGGCGCGTACGCCAGCGCGCCGAAGGATCGTCCCGTCGCCGGGATGGAGTAGTTAGAGGCTGTGTACCGGGTCGTGTCACGGCGCATCTAAACTGTTCCACCCGAAGGTGAGCCGACATCGACACACCGAATAAAAAAGAAACAGAGACCCTTAAATGCCCGCTGTAACTGTCGAAAACGTCCTTAAACTGGAGCGCGTGGAGCGTCCTGCTGCGGAGTCGCTGGAGCGCCCGATCGTCAGTATCACGACCGCTCCGTCCGGATTTGAGGGTGAGGGCTTTCCCGTTCGCCGCGGGTTCGCAGGAATCCCGCAGGAACAGGTTGACCCGTTCATCATGATGGATCAGATGGGTGAGGTGGAGTACCTGGCCGGTGAGGCCAAAGGCACGCCATGGCACCCCCATCGGGGCTTTGAAACCGTCACCTACATGATCGACGGCGTGTTCAAGCACAAGGACTCGAACGGCGGCGGCGGGCTGATCACGGACGGCGATACGCAGTGGATGACGGCGGGCGCCGGAATACTGCACATCGAGGCGCCAATCGAGGAGATGGTCCTCAAGGGCGGGCTGATGCACGGCATCCAGCTGTGGGTGAATCTCCCCCGCGACAAGAAATGGTCGCCTCCCCGATACCAGGACATCCGCAGCGGCAACCTGGCGCTTCTCTCGTCGCACGACGGCGGCGCGCTTGTGCGTGTGATCGCCGGAACTATCGGAGAACACCAGGGCCCGGGCGTCACCCACACGCCGATCTCGATGGTCCACGCGACCATCAGCCCCGGTGCTCAACTGGAACTGCCGTGGGAGCCTGACTACAACGCTCTCGGCTATGTGCTGGCGGGCGACGGAAGCGTCGGAGCGAACCGCGACCCGATACAGATGGGGCAGGCCGTGGTGTTCGGACCAGGCGGATGGGTCGGTTTCGAAGCCAACCAGAAACAGGACAGCAAGACGCCAAATCTTGAGGTGATGATTCTCGGCGGTCAGCCGATACGGGAACCGGTCGCCTGGTACGGACCGTTCGTCATGAACACGCAGGAAGAGCTGCAGCAGGCTTTCACCGACTATCACGCAGGCAAGCTGGGCTCGATCCCTGCCGAAGACCTGCCGCACGCCGGAGCCTCAGGCCCCCGGGACGACTGAGTCCCGGGGCACTCGATCTCAAAACTGGCGTATGCTCGCCATCCAGAAGACGTTCAAATAAGAGGTGAACCATGCAGGCAGTCAAAGGCCCGGGCGCTGATCCCAAGTACTACGGCGTTGTTATGGAACCAACAGCAAGACGCCTGCGTGTGATGTACAACGGCGAGGTGATCGCAGACAGCACCAACGCGCTGTTGATGTTTGAAACGCGCCACCGTCCCGTCTACTACTTCCCGACCGCCGACGTTCGAATGGACCTGCTGGAATCGACCGATCACGGCACCACCTGACCGTGGAAGGGCGAGGCCAGGTACTGGTCTCTCAACGTAAACGGACAGGTTTCCGAAAACGCTGTCTGGAACTATCCAACGCCGATCGATGAGTGCCCGGACATCGCCGATTACGTGGCGTTCTACTGGGATCGGGTGGACGCCTGGTACGAGGAAGATGAGCAGATTTTCCAGCACGCCCGTGACCCGTACACACGCATCGACTGCCTGACCAGTTCACGTCACGTTGAGGTGCTGGTAAACGACGTGAAGGTGGCAGATACGAGCAATCCGATTCTGCTGTTCGAAACCGGACACAACACCCGCTACTACATACCGTCGATCGACGTCGATATGTCTGCGCTTGAGCCCTCCGATACCAACACGATGTGCCCTTACAAGGGCCCGGCGCGCTACTGGAGCGTAAACGCAGGCGGAGAGACGTTCACCGACTACGTCTGGCAGGTATCGGCACCGCTACCGGAAGCGTCAAAGATTGCCGACCACCTGTGCTTCTACGACGAAAAGGCCGAGGTGCAGGTGATCGTGGACGGGGAGCCGGTTTAGCTATCCGGGACGAATAACTCGGCGCGCTGTATCATCCGCCCGTGCCAAGCGAGCGGGTACAGAGGCGAATAGAGACGCTCCTGGACGAAGCGGATGAGGCAATTTCCGCCGGGGACTGGACGCGCGTGCGCACGCTCTGCGACAGCGTCCTCCGGCTAGATCCAGCCAACGCAGACGCACAGGCGTACATCAAAGCGTCAGAGCAAGACACCGGCTTGCTTACGGGGACCGACCCCACGCATGTGTCACCACCTCCAATGGGAGAGAGCCCAGACCATTCAGAGGATGAGGGAGTAGCCGCTCATGATTCGTATGCGGGGTGGGCGTGTGCTGGAGGCGCAACCGGAATCCATCGTCGGGCACAGAAACATCCCACCTGGCCAGGACGGAGTGTCATGGCCCTATGCCTGAACGGGGATGACACTCTTCCGGTCGGAGGAGCACGCGAGGGCCTGGTCGAAGTACAACCCAACTGAGGCTGATAGAACGATGCCATTGGCTGAGTACGTCCGGTACTTCGACACCGAATATCATCGGCAACGGCTCGCTCCGGACTATTTCTTGAAACGTATAGAACTTCAGGACGAATGAGATCGTCAGCGAGCCGACATGGGCATGTGACGTGAGGTGACCACGGGGTCGGGCCGCTGACCGAGCGGATCCTGGCGCGACGGGAGATTCTGCGGGCGTAACGCCCACCCGCTGCTATGATTGCGAATGAGGCTCCCTATCCTGATATTTTGGGGGGCCTTTCGTTTTGGAAGCCAATACCTCGCAATCGCCCACTTTGGCCCGGAGCACAGATTTGACCATCCGCGATCAGATGCAAGACGCCCTAACAAGGCACGGGGCGGACTTCGTAGAGATCCGCCTGGAAGAATCAGACTCATCACGCATCCAGTACAGGGCGCGTGAGATTGAAGAGATCGGCCGCACCTCCGGCCGCGGGGGTTCCGTAAGGGCCGCCGTGAAGGGCGGATGGGGCTTCGTCAGCTTCAACGACACCGACGACCTGAAGTCCCGCGTAAAGCTGGCCGTTGAGCAGGCACGTGCCGTTGGCGGCGAAAAGACGACCCTGGCGGAGACCGAGCCTCAGGTAGCCAATGTGCCGCCGGTGCTGATGAACGATCCCGCAAACGTCTCTCTATCCGACAAGAAAGACCGGATGGATCACTACAACGATCTGATCTGGTCCACACCCGGCATCCAGAGTTCCACCGTGATCTACGGCGACAACCGCAGGCGCGTCCACTACGTGAACAGCGAGGGCGCCGCGGTCGACCAGGAGTTCGTCCACGTAATCTGTTACATCTCGGCGGTCGCCCGAGAAGGCGGCAATGTGCAGCAGGCCGGTTTCTCCATCGGAAGTCTCGGCGATTTCAGCCTGATCGATGGCCTGGATGACGAGGTCCGCGCCGTCGGCAAACGTGCCGTTGACCTGCTCAAGGCACCCGGTATCGAGGGCGGCGATCGCACCGTGATCCTGGACCCGGTGCTGGCAGGGGTGTTCGCACATGAGGCGTTCGGTCACCTGTCGGAGGCGGATCACGTTTACGAGAGCGATCAGCTCAAAGAGATCATGGTGCTCGGTCGGAAGTTCGGCCAGCCGCATCTGAACATCGTCGACGGTGGCGCCATCCCGAGCTTGCGCGGCTCCATGGAGTACGACGACGAGGGTACGCCAACCAAACGTACGGATCTCATCCGGGACGGCGTGCTTGTGGGTCGGCTGCACTCACGTGAGACCGCCGCAAAGATGGGCGAAGCGCCTTCCGGAAACGCCCGCGCCATCAGCTTCAACCATCCGCCGATCGTCCGCATGACTAACACCATCATAGAACCGGGCGATGCCTCGCTTGAAGATCTTCTTGAGGGCGTCGACGACGGTGTTTACGTTCGTAACTGGTACGGCGGCATGACGGAGATGGAGATGTTTACCTTCTCATCCGGCGAGGCCTACAGGATCCGGAACGGACGCATCGAGGAAATGGTCCGCCCGGTGAAGTTGTCCGGAAATGTGTTCAAAACGCTGCACCAGATCGACGGGATCGGTAACGACCTCGGCATGAACCAGGGCGGTGGCTGTGGCAAGGCTGGGCAGAGTCCCCTTCCGGTCTCCAACGGCAGCCCGCATATTCGAATCCAAAACTGCCTGGTCTCGGGAGCGTAGCCGGTGGCCGATCTTCTACAGAACGCAAAAGACGCCGGATTCGAACAGGCCGAGGTCTACCGGATCACCAGTCAAAGCCAGCCGATTCGATTCGAGGCGAATCGGCTGAAAGAGGCCACCCGGCGTGACACGTCCGGGGCTGCATTACGCGTAATTCAGGACGGCAGGCTGGGACTGTCCGCGACGACCGATCCTGCGGCAGAAGGCGAACTGCCGGGACGGGTCAAAGAGTTGACGCCGTTTGGCGCTGAGGCTTCATTCGAGTTGCCGGGACCCGGGGATTACCCGCAGGTCCAGATATATGACGAGGCCATCGAGTCGCTAACTTTTGATGCGATGGTCCAGACCGGCCAGACGCTGATCGATGCCGTCCGCAAGGACTGGCCGGATCTGAACTGCTCGGCCAGTGTTTCGCGCGGCGTGCACCGGCAGAGCCTGGTCAACACCGCTGGACTAAACGTTTCATTTCCGCAGACCTCCTACTCGGTCGGATTTGGCGGCGAACTGGTCCGTGGTGACGATATGTTGTCCGTATGGGAAGGCTTTGGCGCTTCCCTGATGTTCACAGACACAGACTGGATGATCGAATCCCTGATCCAACAGCTCGAATGGGCACGTAACACCGCCGATACGCCGACCGGCCAGGTCCCCGTCATCTTCACGCCACGCGGTGTATCGGCCGCACTGCTCAGGCCCCTTCTTGGTGGGTTCAACGGCAAATCTGTCATGACCGGTAGCTCTCCAATCGGGGATCGACTCGGCGAAAAGGTGATCGACGAGCGGATCTCCATTTTTGACGACCCGACGATAGACGGTGCGATCGGCAGCCGCCCATTTGACGACGAGGGCATCCCGAGCCGTCGCATGGCGTTGATCGATCACGGTGTCGCGAGCAACTTCCTGTACGACCTGCAGACCGCAGGGCGAATGAACGCCACCAGCACCGGCGCGGCGGGACGCGGACTTTCCACACTCCCGGGTCCGGGGACCAGCGTCCTGGACGTAGCACCCGGCGACACGCCGTACGAGGATCTATTCCTCGGCATCAAAGAAGGCATCCTGGTCGAACGCTTGCTGGGAGCCGGGCAGGGCAACGAGATGGGCGGCGATTTTAAGGCCAACGTCTCGCTTGGATATAAAATTGAAAATGGAAAAATTGTGGGCCGCATAAAGGACACGATGATCTCCGGCAACGTGTACGACGCACTGAGCAAGCTGGAGGCGGTGTCTGATAAAGCTGAATGGGTCTACGGTAGCCTGCGCACGCCGGCGATCCGCTGCCTTGGCGTAGAGGTGGCGGCGGCGGGCTAGGCCGCCGGCCCACAGGATGGGCTGCAAAGGAAATCCGACTTGGGACTGCCCGAATTTCTACATAAAATCGAAGACGAGACGGAAGAAGTCGAAGACGCAGAATCGATCCCGTACTCGACTCTGTCCGAGTTGTCCGAGATCGGCAAATCAGACGCCCAGAAACTCACAGAGTATTTGAGTTTCTGGAACCCTGAACAGATCCGCGATCTGTACGCGCGCCTGACCTCGCTGGTTGAGGGCAACCTCCAGGTGGAGTTTGACTCGATCTTCGTCGAGGGACTGGATTCAGACGACGACGTGACGCGCTCACTCTCGGTAACCGGTCTCGCCGAGAGCACCCACCCCTCACTCTTGCGAAACTTTCTCCGCATGTTGCGGAACGACGACTCGGAAGATGTCCGGATCGCCGCCGCGCTCGGGCTGTCACGCATAGCAACGCTGGCACACGAGGACAGGATTCCCCCGCGTCAGGCGGTTGATCTACAGGCGATGTTGACCGAGTGCTTCAACGATGAGTTGGAGACTTCAGACGTGCGTCGCCGTGCGCTGGAAGCACTTGCGATATTTCAGGGCGAGGCCATTGAGGCATACATCGAGATCGCCTACGAAGAGGGCGAGGATGACGAGGAAGAAGAAACCCACATGCGCGAGTCGGCAATCCACGCGATGGGCCGCAACAGTAGTCCCAGATGGACCGAGATCATCGTGGAAGAGTTGGACAATGCCGACGCCGCTTGCAGGTTTGAGGCAGCGATCGCCCTCGGAAATCTCGGAAACGAGGAGCATATCGGGTACCTGATTGAGCTGATGGACGACACGGACATCGAAGTCCAGACGGCGGCCGTCCGGGCGATCGGGTTTATCGGCGGAACCCAGGCACAACGAACACTCAGGAATCTTCTTGCAAGTACCGAGCCTGCCGTTGTTGAGGCGGCAAAGGAATCGCTCCGGTACGTCGATGTCGAAGACATGTCTATGTTCGAAGAGCGACCTCAGACGGTCGAAGAAGTGACTGAGGAAGCAGATCCTTTCCTCCCAGAGGACGAAGAGAACCTGTACATCGACGACGTTGACCTGGAGGCGCAGGGGTTCCACTCGCCGGGTCAACGTGACACGAGCCTGGACTGGGTAGGCGAAGAAGAGGACTGGGACGACGACCCGATGACGATCACGGACGAGGATCTGGGGTCTTAGCGTCGGTTAGGAGCGCAAACCAACGCTGAAGCTCCAACCGAAACCACACTGAGGCTCTCGAAAGGCGGGCGTCTCAG
Organism: Dehalococcoidia bacterium; assembly: GCA_046583455.1. Taxonomy (GTDB): domain Bacteria; phylum Chloroflexota; class Dehalococcoidia; order Lucifugimonadales; family Lucifugimonadaceae. Next base: position 33,435 of record JAYGCG010000041.1, read on the forward strand.
GCCATTGCGCCCCGTCACGCGATCGCTATCACACTTGTTTTCGCTGGAAACGCTACCGGCCGGCTGTAGTGCGTTACTGACGAGCCGGTTTCTGGTGAGGCGACCGGTTGCTGCACCACGAATTCGGCAAAGTTGGCCGCGTTGTACGCAACGAACGCCGGAGATAGCCGTTTGATGTGCATATCGACGTCGGCATTAAAGTCGGGCAGCGCAATCGGACCCGTGTCCACCTGCCACTGCCAGTGGGTGTCGTTCGCATTCATCGTCTTTATCGGGAATTCGATCTCCGCCCGAAGTGATCCATCATCTGACGTCAACTCAACGCGCCCAACCAGAGGCGCCCCCGACATCGACGCCCGGACGATCGCTTCTCCATCCTCAAGCACCGTGCCCTCCGCCTCCACTAGTCGGGGCGTCACGTCGTTGAAGGTGCCTTCCCAGAGGCCCTCCTCACGGAAGCGCGCCGTGTGATTAGAGTAGGTCCTGAAGATCACGTACTCCCGATCGGAAAAGATGCCGTTGAAGTCGTAGTTGTTCCGGTAGAAAAGGTTCTGCGGAGCAAAGGTGTCCTCTGATTTGCAGGAGGCAAAAAATAAGTAACGGGTGGACTCACCCGAACGTGTATCGGTGATCGTGGTTCTTGACTCCACCTGGAGCCGTGCGTTGTTGCTATAACGGCCGCCCGGCGAGAGGAAAGTAACGAACGATCGGCCATAGTCCAGTACCTGCATCCGGTTTATTACTCCTTAGCCAGATCGTATGTCCGCAAGATCAAAGGCATGGGCGGCCGCCCCGACAAGGCTGACATCATCGCCGAGCGGCGAAACGTAAAGCGGAACCATGCCCTTGAAGTGTGGCAGGGCCTTGTCTTCTATCAGCGTCTTCAAGTCATCCCAGTACGGTTGCAGACTGCCGGTCACGGCGCCCCCCACAACCAGGTACTCCGGGTCGAGCATGTTGAGGATATCGGCGAATCCTGTGGCGACGGCGTCGATCACGCTATCCACAATCTCTTTGCCGAGAGCGTCACCGTCTGCCGCCGCCTCAAAAACGATCTGCGCGCTCACGGCCTCGGCATCGCCTCCCGCCATATCCAACATCGACGAAGACCGCCCTGCATTGATAGCGGTCGTCGCAGCACGGGCGATCCCTCCGCCAGACGCAATGCCTTCAAGGCAGCCGTCGCACCCGACGTTGCAGGACTGTCCGCCCGGGCGAACCAGCAGGTGACCGATCTCTCCTGCATGGCCGCGCGCGCCGGTAACCATCTGCCCGTTGGCGATAATTCCGCCGCCGACCCCGGTGCTCAGGGTCACGTAAACAAGATGCTGTGCGCCTTTGCCGACGCCATAGCGCGACTCCGCAAGCGCCCCGAGCGTGGCGTCGTGTCCGATGGTGATCCGTAAATTCAGCGACGCCCTCAGGCCGGGCTTCATCGTCATGTCGTGCCAGCCGGGAAGGTTCGGGGGATGAACATAAATGCCGCTGTGCGGGTTGATCGGACCGGCAGACGAAATGACGACGCCGCCGACCTCGTCTCTCGGCACGCCGGACGCCACCTCTTCAAACAGGGCCCTCAGCTTCTCTTCCGCCTGCGGCAGTCCAAGCTCGGGTTCTGTCGGACAGGTGCCTCTTGCAACTAACGTCCCACTGCGATCTGCAAGCGCGGCGCGCATGTTAGTGCCGCCGATATCGCCGGCGAGGACGTAATTGATTTGGCTCGACATGGGCGGGATTCTAACGGAGCGAGAGGGGAGAGTAGATGGCGCCGCTGATATCATTAAGGGCCGCAATCACCCCGCCATTCTCTTCTGCGAGAGAACGACGTTAAGGAAACCTCCCGAACACCCCAATGGAACAAGCCTTCACACACGGTATAGACCTCTCGCGCGTGACGCACCGCCACGGGCAGTCTCCAGATCTTGAACCGAAGCGCCAACGTGCCTGGGAACGTCTGGATGACCGGGAACGTCGCTACGTCGTATCGGTCTACAACAAGCCGGTCACCGATTGGGATCTGCCCTTTTCCGAGGTCAGCAGTGCGTACGAGCGCGTGCTGTATGTGCTTGTCACAACGGACAGGGCGCTGAGCGCGGAGCAAATCGCATACCTGCTGATCGCCCGACACTATCGCAACGCCGATATCACTTCGATCAGGAAGCAACTCGCTATCGGGGTTCGACAGGAGCATCTCCGGCTTGTCGGCCACAACCGGTACGGGTCCACCGAGGACGCCGACGAAAAACTCAAGATGATCGAGCAACAGTGGCGCGCCAGGCGCAACGCGTCGCGCGTCACCCGCGTGGTTCAGGCAGCTCACGCAGCCGGGATCGAGTCACCAGATCTCTCGCTTGGGCCGCCCGAAGACGAGCGGTCAGAAGAGACAGCGCCAGAGTTGGCGCCGGACACTTCACTGGAAGAGCGATTCCCGGGCATGACCGGTGAGTTTGAGGGCGACCCGGAAGGCGGCGACGAAAGTGGCGTAGCCGAAAGATTTCCGGGAATCTCCGTAGAGTCAGACGCTCCCGAGCACACCGACCAGCCCTAAAGCGAGTCCCGATAGTCCTCTCCGTTGTCCTCCGGCGCGTAGCCAAGGACTTCTCGGGCGTGGTCGATGTCCCAGAATCGCCACTTGTTGTCCGAGACGCCGTAGAAGATGTCGAACTGCAGCGATTCAACCTCAAGACAGAGATGAATAAGCTGAAGCACGTCCCGGTGGCTGCACCACGTGGCGAGCTGTCTGACCTCGACCGGGCAGTCTGCGCGGTTCACTGTCCCGATGCGCAAGCAGGCGACCTCAAGTCCAAAGTTCTCTGCGTAGTAGGCGCCGGTCGCCTCCCCGAACGCTTTGCTGATCCCGTACTGGCCGTCCGGCCGGATCTGGACCGTGTGATCGATCTGAGGGATGTTGTCAGGATCCAGCCCCTCGTAGTCGCCGACACGAATCCTGCTGTACGGATCGTCCAGTTCGTGCATGCCGACGGCGTGGTTAGAACTTGCATAGACCACGCGCTTAACCCCGGCATCCCGGCAGGCCTCGAACACGTTATGGGTGGCAATCAGGTTGTTCGGCAGCACGCTATCCCACGACGCGGCCTGGTTTGAGTCGGCGCCCATGTGGACCACTGCGTCAACGCCATCAAACGCTTTTCGGACGCTGTCCATGTCTGAAAGGTCACCCACCATGATCGGGACAATCGGATCGCTCGGCGCGCCAACATCAAGGCCCGAAAACTCGTATCGATCACCAAGTTCGCGGAAAAGGGCTCCTCCGATTAGCCCACCTGAACCGGTGACCAGAACATTTCGTACAGGAGTCATATACCGCCTCTGAGTTGCTTTGCTGAGTCGATTCGGGCACGGCCATCGCACCGTCACGGCAGGCTAGGATAGCGGCCTCGTGGCCCGTGGTCGAAGTAAGACGGAGATCCATTCGCGCCCTTCGGCGACGTACAAGCGTCTTACCAGTAAGGGAGACCAGTCCCGGGCATGGCCATCCACGCCCGTGCAATAGGTCCCCCGCCATAGCCAATCCACCGTAGCCGTGCATCAATCGAAAGCTTCGGATTAACCATCTTGAAATTCACGGACGCCGTCATCGGCACGATCTTCATCGCAGTTGTTGCAATAGGCGTTGCCGCGTTCACATGGGTTAGCACGGATCTTTTCGAGGACAGCCCAGTCGGTAGAGATCCCGATCTCGTCTCGATAGCGCCGCTCTCGACCCCTCGCGGCGACCACACGACGGTTTTGCTCAACGATGGACGTGTGCTCGTCCAGGGCGGCGGCGATGGAGAGACGATCTCGTACATTACCGCCGAGATTTACGATCCCACATCCCGGACCTGGAGCAAGGCGACGAACCTGGGGACAGCGCCGCGTGACCATCGATCGCTGGTACTCGATGACGGACGGGTTCTGATTACCGGGGGTGTGGATCACTTCGGAGTGACGTTCACCGCAGGGTCATACAACTCGGCGACCGGCGAGGTTCAGGCGGAGCGGGGGATGCGAGCGCTGAGGGCGATCCACTCGATGTCTCTGTTGTCCGATGGACGCGTGCTTGTGACCGGCGGAATGACCGCCAGGTCGCCGTCCGGTTTCACCGATCTTTTCGATCCTGCGAGCGGTAGATTTGAGCCCGGTCCCGATCTAAACGGCGCCCGCGCGTGGCACACCGCAACGGTGCTCCCGGATGGCCGTGTGCTGATCGGCGGCGGCTCCGGATTTGGGCTGGTCCGTCAATCGGTTGAGATCTACGATCCGGAGTTGGAAGTGTTCGGCATCGCTGAATCTCTCGAAACCGAACGGTTCCTGCACACCGCTACGTTGGTTGCGGACGGACGCGTGGTCATCATCGGGGGGCAGGAGACGATCGACGTGTTCGATTCTGTCGAGATATACGACTCGAAGACCGGCAAATGGACGATCGGCGCGCCCATGGAGTTCCCGCGTTCGCAACACACGGCGACGCTCCTCCCGAACGGACAAATTCTGGTCGCAGGCGGTTTTAATTCGCTGGGCGATATCGATGATGTATCTATTTACGATCCACGAAGTGACATCTGGGTATCTGTCGGCGCCCTGTCCCAGGGAAGAGGTCGGCACACTGCGACCCTCCTGAATGACGGATCGGTGTTAATCGTAGGCGGGATAAACGACACCTCTGCGCTCAATCCAGGCACATCCCAGATGGTCACGAACCCTCGAACAGAGGTTGACCTGTTCTTTCTGGACGGCGCTCCGGACGATCTTCTGCCGACAACACCCGAAGTTGGCGCCCCTGGTTAATCAGGCCGCGCACCGGGATTGAGCTCTTCAACGGCGGACCACAGGGCCGCCGCCCGCCGCTGGCCTTCAGCATCAGAAGTATCAATCACGCAGCGGCAGGAACGGGTATACGAGCCGATCGTCTGAAGCTCCGTACGAGCAGGGCTCCAGTTCCAACGACCGCCGTCCGCGCGCCTGAACACGCTATCGGCAAGGGCTCGATCGACCGGCACGCCGTATTTGAGGCGCATCGATTTATCCGATCCGCCAAACACCCAGAATCCGTCCCAGTTTTCAGACGGATCGTTAAACCCTCGCCTTATGTGGGCGTTCGTTCCGTATCTTTTGAGTTCGGTTTGGGACGGCTCGATCCGCACTCCAGGAAGGATGGTTTCAACTTCGAGAAATCCGGCCAGATAGAAGCCGAATCGGCCCGTGAATGCGCCGTCTACCCAGTCGGCGAGACGCACGATGAAGAAAATAACGTCGCCCGGCTGAATGCCTCTTAATGCAGCAGCGCGGGCGTTACGGTCTACGTGGTCGCCGTATGTGAGCGTGGTGAACTCTGGGTCGAAGTGCGTTGCGACGCCTAGAAAACGCTCAGGAACCCATCTTCCCAGTGTCTCGCCCGAATTGTTGCCGGCGTTATTAAAGGCGGGCACATCTGCGAACACCACCGAATGTGGGCCTGCGTCGGGTGGCGTTTCTGGTATCGGCAGCAGCTCAAACGTGCCGTCCTCAAAGCGCGGGCTGAAGAATGGGTGCGCCGCGTTTGCGCCCACGTTCGCCAGCCAGATTCTGGACGGACGAGATCCGTTCGGGGTGTCGTTCTTATTAACGCTGTGACTCACCCGGCAAGATTACCCTGATCTATTCAACCGGCGGGCATGGTGAAGTCAGGCGGCGGGTCCTGTACGTCTCTAGAATGGGAAGGACATGGCTGAATCTCCACAACCCTTTCAGACGCCCCCGGATCCGGTTAATCCAGAGCCCGCCCCTCGCGACCCCCACGTCCAGTCACCACTGGATATGGAAGTCTTCCGATTTCTAGGGCTCGTGGGAATCGCACTCGCGCCTGCCGCGTGGATATTCGGGGCGTTCGGGATCGACAACCTGTGGTTTGGGTTGCTACTCGGGCTGTTCATCCTCTGGTTGTTGTACCTGGTGGCCAAACGTGCACTTGTTCTCACACGGGATCAGGACAGATCGGTAAAACCCGGTGAGGGCGAGGGCGTAGTCGATGCCGTCGGATGGAACTGGCGGTACTTCGGGGCGCGCGGCACACATCTCGGGCTGATTGTGATTGACGGCGTCGACTACGGCCTATCGCTAAAATCACTCCGCAAGCTCCGCCCGGGCGCGCATGTAAGGGTCATCTACTACGCGTCTTCAAAGCACATCATCCGCATCGAAGAGATCGCAGCGAACTAGCGCGCCCTTTAAGCCCCCACAACGCCCGTCACCGCTGCGCCGATCAGCGCTACGACCTGTCCGCCCAGCAGAACGATCACCCATCTGAGGTCTGTCTCGATTCGGCGCAGCCTGTGATCGTGATCGTTCTCCACCGTCTTGCGTAGCGATCGCAAGTCCGCCCTCATCCTCCCCAGTTCCGCTCGATCCATCGGGGGTCGTCGTCCCCCTGTGCGCGCAGACCCATGTCCAGAACCGGGCTCGTCACCTTCCGCCCGTCTCCGCGGCCGCCGTCGCCCGCGCTTTGCCGGCTCAGTCCGAATCGGCATCAGGGCACGTCCCTCGCTGTCACGTTGATCGCCACTCCCCTGTAGTCCACACCGGCAAACCGATGCTTCCCTGACCTGCCCCCTGAGGCGGTACCAGGGATTATGTTAGTCCTGCCGCGTGTTGGGCGGCTGGTATGAATGTCTCTGGCGCCGGCGGCCTGTAGCCCAGAGAGCTATGAGGCCGGATCGTGTTGTACTCCCTGCGCCACATCTCGGTCAGTATTTGGACCTCCTTCAGCGTGTAAAAGATCTCTCGGTTGAGCAATTCATCACGGAACTTCCCGTTGAAGCTCTCCGCGTAGCCGTTCTCCCATGGACTCCCCGGCTCTATGAATAGCGTTTTCGCTCCTACGTTCTTCAACCAGTCCCGTACCGCAGTTGCAGTGAACTCGGGACCGTTGTCAGACCGGATGTGCTCGGGAACTCCCTTGAGCACAAACAGCTCGGCAAGCAGCTCTAACACCTGGTGCGATTTGAACGTCCTGGCTGCCCTTATCGCAAGGCACTCCCGTGTGTATTCGTCGATCACGGCCAGCATCCGCACCGGCCTTCCGTCATGTGTACGCGTGGCAACGAAGTCGTATGCCCAGACGTGGTTCTTGTACTCCGGTCTCAACCTGATACAGGAACCGTCATTCAGCCAGAGATGTCCCCTCTTCGGTTGCTTCAGTCTTGCCGTTGGCTGCCGAGACTTCTACCTGTTTCGGCTACTTAATCCTGATGGTCCGTATCAG
>JAYGCG010000019.1:0-2041 GCA_046583455.1 Dehalococcoidia bacterium
AAGTGGGCCGGTGGGACAGCGCCGACGCTCACCTCATCAGGCACCGATGTCATCTGCTTCACGACGTTCGACGGCGGGACGAACTACTACGGGTTCGCGGGCGGTTTGGACTTCTCGGCCCCATGAGGAACAGAGTGATGAACAACAGAATGATCGGTCTCTCGTAATGCCGCTCGGAGCGAACCGTGCCGCCCTCATGGGCGCTGCCGGGACTTCTGTTGCGGTCGGCGGTGCCTATTGGAGCGGCGACGCTACGACGAACACCATCGACAAGACGTCGTTTGTCGACGACGCCAGTTCGGTGCTTTCGACAACGTTTTCGGCGGCCCGCGCGTATATGTCTGGTGCGTCCAATGGAGCGGTCGCGGCGTACTTTGCTGGTGGAACGGCAGTCCTGGGTGGTGGAAACGGCTATGACGTGATCTGGAAGCTGCCGTTCGCGACTGAATCAATCGCAAGCATCACCCCAACTCTCTCAAGCACCGCGTCTGAGGGTTCTGGATGTGCGAACTCTGGAACGGCCGCCTACTGGCAGTTGGGCCGCACATTGCCAGACGGTTCGATCAACTCCGACACCATCGACAAGACAGCGTTTACTGATGATGCGACCGCGGCCATCACCCCCACCCTGTCGGTTTCGATTCGCCGTGGGGGTGCTTATGCAAACTCTGGGACCGCCGCTTACTGGTGCCATGACACCACCGTCATCGACAAGACGCTGTTCTCCGACGACTCGACTTCCGCATTGTCCGCCACGCTCTCCAACGACGTCAACTACCGCGGAGGCTTGGCAAACTCAGGCACCGCGGGCTACACGGCCTTCGGATATGTAATGACCGACGTGATCAACAAGTTGGCCTTCGCGACGGATGCAAACGCGGCGATCACGCCGACGCTCTCGTCCGGAAGATGGGGAGGAGGAGCCGCCGCAAAGTCAGGTACCGCCGGGTATTGGGCGGGCGGCGGCACGACTGGTGCCTCCTCCTCCGCCAGCAACCCGATCGACAAAACGGCGTTTACCGATGATGCGACCGCGGCCATCACGCCGGTGCTGGCCGTCGGCAAAGCCGAGTTTTGCGGCAGCGCCGATTCGGGGACCCTCTGATGGAACTAACCCAGGCGATAGCCGAGGTCCAGCAGCCGCGTTCCCGCTACATGCTGGAAACAATGACCCTGGGGGTGCATGACACTCCTGAGATGCGGTTCTACTACTGCGTCATCGAGCTGAACGACAAGCTTCACAAATACAGGCTCGCCGAAGTCAGCAAAGAACGCATGGAACGCGAAATGGATCGTCTGGAGGATTCAGACGACCTCGACGCCGACCTGGACCTGCGGGAGAAGCGCATCGGCTACGACTTCTTTTTGAGTGTGATGGCGGGCGGCAAGCGGGAACTGGACGACCTGCTCGACATCTACGCGGACATGGAGCACTTCACCCGCCGGGAGATCGACGAAAACCAGCAGGCGTACTGGGAGGCGCGCATGACCCGCCAGACTCAGATGCAGATCATGGCCGGCGGTGTCCAATGGAGCCAGTTGGATGCGTTGCGCCAGGTCGGATTGTTGGACGATCTGGTGGCCGAAAATCAGCCCGAATTGATGTCTGCGAACGGATCGGACGGATTATGAAATACCTCAAATGGAAACTGTCCGAGGGGGTTTGGGGCACCTATCCCGTTGAAACGATCGCGGCGATGGGTGGGAAAGCCAACACATCCGAATACGTCGACGGGGACGGCTACAGGATCGCCTACCTGTCGGAGGACGTCGACATCAGTGGGTTGGATTCGGCGTGGGATGTCACCGAGGTGACCGAGGCGCAGGCGCTGACCTTCTGCCAACAGTTCTACGAGGACGCCGTAATCATGGCCAACGGCCGCGTGTCGAGTCGACCATCAGCCCACGAGAGGTAACCAGGTGAACGAACAGAACGCCAGCTACCCGGGGCCGGGTATATGACCGACCACGTTCTAGGGCTCCCGGTCACCAACACGGGAGTCAACATCGCCGACCTGGCGCCAAGGCTCCGAACCCGCCT